>VBHS01000039.1 GCA_005881295.1 Chloroflexota bacterium | reverse complement strand
ACACCATTCCCAACACGATGAAGGCAAGTCCCTTCGTTTGATGTCCATGGATTCCTTCCAACAGCTGCTTGACTTGCTCTTGCCAGTTCTCCCATAATAGCACTGATGCATCCATTGAGATCGTCCTTTCAAAAAGGTTCTTCTTCTTGGTGAGACGATCTCACATGCTCTTTTGCCCTTTCTTCCCCCTCTTAGGCTAGATCCTTTTCCTCACTTCCTTTTTGCTAGTTCCTTCACTATAAAAGTGTCAGGGAGAGAGCCCCGTTGCCCGCATGCCTGATGCGGCGCATCACCCCGTGTATAGTAGGGTTGACCCTTGCGGTCAACCTTGGGGTGGGGCCACGCTGCAACCTCCCTTAAGTGCGTATGGGCGACGCAAGCGTCCCCACCCCGCATCAACCCTCTTTTAGGTGTAGGTTTTTTGGAGCGGTGTCCAATGAAGCCGCTTGGGAAGCCGTAGGACGCAATGTACTTGCTGATACTCCTCCAGCAGCTTGAGAGGCCGATTCTTCCAAAAAACCTACACCTAAAAGGCATCAACCCTACCCCCGCCCCTACGAACCTGGCGGTACCCCTCTCGATAATTCTACACTCAACTGGTGACTTTGTTGATAACTTCTTCATCGGAGACGTCACCTTTGATGGTGGCTTGACCAATAAAGAAGAGGGATGCACCGATGAGTAGCGATAGGACGGCGATGCCGCCAATCCACCAGATCCAGACCGTTTTGCTGAGCAGCGGCGTCCAGGGGCCGGTGAAGATTACATAGACTCCGACGCCGCTTGCAACAAGTCCGAAAAGCGAACAGAGATAGAATACCCAGTCCGGCGCCAGGCGTGCGCGGGTAAAGGTTTCATGAAACTTGTAGCGGATGATGATCACGTCGATGAAAAGGATCACCATCGAGACGCACCAGATGACGGTAACCGCTGCCTGCAGGATGACATAAACAATCGTGGATAGGTCGGCTGGCTTAAAGCCTGTGCTGAGAGAGTAGGGGGCGATGATGAAGGCCAGCACGGTGAAGACCCCTGAGATGATGCTCTGCACAAGCACGGCAACCCACGGCACCCTGTTAGCGTTCACTTTACTCATGACTGCCGGCATACGACGGTCCAGGCCGGAGACGAAGAGCAAGCGACCAAACGAGTAGTTATAAACAGCGGTATTGAAGAGGAAGAAACCGATAAAGATGACGTTGACGAGCCAGCCCAGCACAGTTCCCGCGGGGCCAAACCCCAGCGTTACGGCTTCAGCGATAGCCGATGGGCTGCCTTGATCTTTTAAGGGGACGGCAACCATGACGCCAAATGTGCCTATGAGATAGGCGGCGATGACTACCACTGATCCCCAGAGAAGATAGCGTGTTATCGAGCGTGGATGGGTAATCTCCACGCCCATGTTGAGGGGGACCTCAATACCGAGGAGAGCCAGGATGACGGTGCCATAGAAGGTGGCGTTGCCCCAGTTAAGGGCCCAGGCGTGCGGCGAGTAATCGACTGGAGCCGGGTGCCCAAGCGAGAGCAGGCCGGCGAGACCGATGAGGAGAATAGCGCCGCCGTAGGCTACGAAGACAATGTTGACGAAGTTTTGTGTGACACGGAAGCGTAGGATGGACAATACAAAGGAGAAGGCGATGACGGCGATAATGACGACGCCTTGCTGCCATGGCTCGGTCAAAAAGTTGCTATTGAGCTGCTGGATTAGTGAGACGACAGCATCGCCTGTGGCGATCATCACGAGCACGCCGGGCCACCACGCGCAGAAGCCAGCGAAGAAGCCCAGGAAGGCTCCAAACGCTTTGTTTGTCCAGACGTAGATGGAGCCTTCGCCTGGAAACATGAGACCAAGTTGGCCGGTGACGATGGCACCTGGAATGAGGAAGGTAATGAATCCCAGGCCCCAGTAGATGTAGGCGGCCGGGCCGGCACCCCCTGCCATGACGGCTGAGTTGCTGATAAATAGGACAATTGCAACGAAGATGGCTACCATGTCAAATGTGTTTAAGACTTTGGGGAGAATACCCGCAGCAATGCGTTCAGAACGTAGGACCTCACCGCTTCCACTCTCGGCAGTTGTTGCCATATGCGTCTTTCCTCCTAAAGAAATGTCTGTAGCCGAGGCCATAGCCGGGGGGCTATACCGGGTGGCTGGCGCAGGGTCAGAGGCTACAGATGATGAATAGAGAAGTGCCGTAATTATGAGCGTTTTCGTTGCTTTGTGTATGTGATTTTGGAGCTACGAAACGAGATAAGATGAAACCTCTCTTTCCTTGTATAACAGCAACGATACATTGCTGTTACGGTACAATATGTTGTGTGATGAGGTTGAAAACGCCCAGCTAGCCACCTGTGTTATGAAGGCAATTATATGATAGATTCTTAGATGAGATACGTCAAGGGCTTGTGGGTTAAGGGGTGTATGAAAAAGTTGTTGGAAAGCGGGCGAAGAACATGTGTAGGGGCCGATTTATCGCGCCCACAGCCGATTGATCGGCTATGCCAGCAGGCCGATCAATCGGCTGTGGGCGCGATAAATCGGCCCCTACTTCATACAGTTTGACGCTTTTTTAACTGGCTGAATATTAGTGTGTTGGTGTTCCTGGCGCTTTGGGAACATTTGTGGGTATGCCTGATTGAGGATTATTTACCTTGGCCTGTTCTTCCTGTATTTTGCGTTGGAGCGCCCGCAGGTAGGCTTGTGCGGCGTCGAGATCGGAGTCGGCGATGGTTTGCCACTCTTTAGGCACTTCTTTGACCCGTTTTGACCAGGTTTCGAGGACTGTCTGAAGTGCCGCAAGCGTATCGTTATCCTGGTTAATCCTGGCGAGCCACCCTCGTCCTTGAATAAGCGTTCTGAGGGTGATGTTGAGAAAATCACCTGTGACGGTTGCCGCGAGGTTGACCACCGGCGAGACAAAAGCGTCGTAGGCAAGACGGGTCAACCTCGCGGCATTGCTTGCTCCCGTAAGGGAGATACCTTCCATGTTGGTCAGCGTCGCAATGAACTCTTTGCGTACGGCCTCTGCGCCGGCGGCCAGGCCTTTATTGTAGGCATCTTCAATTTGATGTTCGATGTTTGTTCCGGCATCGTGAAGGGCCTGGGGAATCTTCGGGCCTAATTCATAGGCGGCGAGGCCACCGACGGCTACTACACCAG
>VBHS01000038.1 GCA_005881295.1 Chloroflexota bacterium | reverse complement strand
GCTCTATCGCGCGTCACAAGCAGGGGTGAGCATCGACCTGATCGTGCGTGGCATATGTTGTCTGCGCCCGGGTATCCCCGGTGTGAGCGAGAATATCCGTGTCAGGGGTCAAGTGGGACGCTTCCTGGAACACAGCCGTATTTTCTGCTTTGGCAATAACGGCAACGAAGAGATTTATCTCGGGAGTGCCGATATGATGCAACGCAATCTCAATAGTCGTGTCGAGGCGCTGTTTCCCATCGAAGACCCTGTTTTATGCGAGGCCATTCGTGATCGCGTGCTCCAACCCTACCTGGCCGATACCGTCAACACGTATGAGCTGTTGTCAGATGGCGTCTATGTGCGTGTAAAACCCGAACCAGGCGAGCCGCTCTTCGATTGCCAGGCCTGGTTTATAAAGCATCCCTTAATCGAACCAGAGACCGAGGACAATGGGTTCGGGACAAGCGCATTGCCTTCGGGATCATAGCTAATCTCATCACTTCATGCGTATGATAGAGGTGCTGCGAGCGGTAAATATTGGCTGTTGATGGTCGTCTGTTCCCGTGGTCTCCGATACTATAAACGTCATATTACCACTGCTGCTAGAACGTTGGCGCACATCCACCACGCGCACCACACAGGTCACTTTTTCACCGATGCGCAGGCGGCGCGTGTACTTGTATTCTTGCTCACCGTGCAGAAGTTGCATACTGGTGGGGTCTAATTGGAGACCAGGGATCTTCATACGAAAGGTGGTGGGAAACGTGGGAGGCGCATATTCTATTGGAGTACCGTCCTGTAATGCGGGGTCTTCTGTAGCCTCCATGAAACGTTGTACCGCTTCTCTCGTAACCTCAAATGTTTGTGGTGAAGAAGTATGACCAATCAAACTGCTATCAAGAGGCATAATTGCTTGTTGCTCCTTTTCCAACGTATTTCTCCCTCTCTGACTGTGCAGCAAGGGGGAGGCTGAAGTAAATACATGTTCCCTGCGCGGCGCTACTTTCGGCGGAGACAGTACCGCCGTGTGCTGTGATAATGGCTTTGACAATGGAGAGACCGAGGCCGCTGCCCCCAGCTGAAGCTGTGCGGGCACGATCTACGCGGTAGAACCGCTCGAAGATATAGGGGAGATCGGCTGCGTCGATACCCGTGCCGGTATCGCTTACACAAACCCTGAGCACCTCGCTCATGGGTTGAGCACTTATGGTAATGTTGCCTCCCGCGGGTGTATGGCGGCGCGCGTTGTCCAGCAAGTTGAACAACACCTGTGTAATGCGATCACTATCGGCCATTACGGGCACGGTCTGTGGATCGATCTCATTGCGCAGGGCGATTCCTGCCTGTTCGCATTCTGGTCGGATAACCTCCAGCGTCTCATCAACCAGCGCTTGCATATCTAGCGGGGCAAGCTCAAGTCGAGCACGCCCGGAATCAAGCGACGTCATCTGTTGCACATCCCCTACCAAGCGACGCAGGCGTTGCACCTCGCGCCCGATCAACTGTGCCGTCTCCTGACGAGCCTCTTCACCTGCAATCACACCATCGGCCAGCGCCTCGCTGTAGCCTTGAATGGCGGTAAGCGGCGTGGCAAGATCATGGGCGATATTGGCCAGCAGATCACGGCGCAACTGTTCCTGGTGGCGCAGTTCGGTCACATCAGACTCGATAGTATCGGCCATAGCATTGAAGGTGACCGCTAGACGTTCCAGTTCATCCTTGCTTTTCGGTGGATCCGCTCTCCTGCTGTAATCTCCCTGCCTCATCTGGTCGGCGGCGGTTGTTAACGATTCGAGTGGACGTGTGAAGCGCCTTGCTAAGAACAGGCTGAATATGATCACTGCCAGCGCTACTCCCGCGCCAGCAATCAAGATAGCCTGGTTGACATTCGACAGGAACGCTAGCTGCACAGAAGCTTGGGGAAATCTCTCTGGTACGGCAACAAAGAGTGCCCCAATCATGTTGCCGTTGGACTGCCCGTTATAACGCAACGGCTCAGACACGTATAGACCGGAGAATAAGCTGTCATCGCCGCCCCCTTGTAATCGCCCGTCATTTTCCTGTCCCTGCAGCGCCAGAATCAGCGATTGCCTGAGCACAGGAAATTCATCATCGCTGAGTTTGAGGGAGCCAGGTTGTATTTGAAGGAGCGGATCACCATTCTGGTCTATAATAACCAGCAGTTCGGGTCCGCCTGGTTGAATCAGCTGCAACGGTACTGAACGCCAATCCCCGCCATAGGCACGATAAAGATGGCCGATCTGCTGTGCGCGATATTCTCCTTCTGAGCGCAATTGGTCCCTTTGTGAGTTGGCAAAATAGTTTTGTATCGCCAGCGAGACAGCGATAGCCAGGATGAGAATGGCGCCCAATGCAACAATGAGGTAGCTCAGCACAAGTTTCAAACGCAGACTTAGCGGGGGGAAGGTGTCAAATCGTTTCATTCGTGCTCTTCCTGTTCCTCGAGCGAGAATTTATAACCCACTCCCCAGACGGTTTTGACATAGTGAGGAGCACCTTTTACCGCCTCGATCTTCTTACGCAGCGTTCCTATGTGAACGTCGACGGTGCGGCCATCACCGATATAGGTGTAACCCCAGACCTGGTTAAGCAGCGCTTCACGGGTGAAGACGCGCTCTGGAGACGAGGTGAGCATTACCAGCAGGTCAAACTCTTTAGCAGTCAATGTCACCCTCTGCCCATTCACTTCGACGCGCCGCTCTGGAATATGGATGGTGAGCTTGTCAAAATGCCGTACTTCCTCATTGCTGGCAACATGGGGCGCATTCGCTCCCGCATTATCTCCGGCCGTGCGGCGCAGTATCGCTTTGACGCGGCTGACAACTTCGCGTGGGCTGAAAGGCTTCACCAGGTAATCGTCGGCGCCCAGTTCGAGGCCTGCGATACGGTCATCCTCGCCACTACGTGCGGTGAGCATGAGAATAGGTGTAGAGGCCCAGGCACGGATGCGGCGGCAGACCTCCATGCCGTCGAGACCAGGGAGCATCAGGTCAAGGATAACCAGGTCGGGATGTTCGCGCGCGTGGAGTTCCAGCCCGGAGATGCCGTCACTGGCTGAAAGCACCATGAAGCTCGCCTGCTCCAGGTAGAGCCGGATCAATTGTATAATATTTGCTTCGTCCTCGATGATGAGTATTTTCATGTGTACACACTTTGCCAAAAACGGGTAGCAGTGGAAGGACCTGTGACTAATCCAATCCACCGTACATAGTAAGTCTATGACTCAAAAATAAAATAGCTGTGAGAAAAATATAAAATTTTTGTAAGGCTTAGCTAAACTATTCGGACCTCTTTTTCCCTGCATCCTAGTATGCCTCATTTGTCGCTGCACATCAAGAGGACTGCAAGCGGCCGGCGTATCTTCCTTGTCGCTCTGGCCTTTTACTTTGGTCTGTATGCGCTCATAGTAGGGGGTATTCTGCTCTTTCAACCTTTAGTTCGCTGTAATGTATACTACAGTAAACAGGCACTTCGCTTCCACCAAACGAAGGAATGAATTAACGCATGAACAGGTACATAGATCGACCGCTCCCGCTTTTAATAACAAGCGCCATTTTTGCGGTACTACTCATAAGTATCGTCATCTTCTTTGGTACTACCCAAGTCACAAGAGGGCCAATCGAGATGCTTTTAGCATTGCTCATTGGCGCCCTCTTACTATTTTTTAGGGCTTTATCAAGAAGACCCAGGTAGGTAGGTTATAAGCTCCTCCTCAAAAAAACCTCTGATATAACTTGACAAATAAATAGCAATATGTTATAAACGCTATATAACGTATTGCTATTATCGGCAGAGGAGCAAGGAATAACTTCCTATTGGTTCTCTAACATGTTTACTACCTGTTAAGGAAGAGGTGGAAAATATGACGAACACATTCAAACGACGCATCTATCGATATTGTGTAGCGAGTGCTATAAGTTTCCTTGGCGCGTTCCTTCTGTACGATCTAGGAGATATAGGTATAGCAACAGATCGACTCCTCTTTCCCTGTGTCGTTCTGTGGATCGTAGGCATATTGCTTGGTTTTAAAGCTGCTGATACCTGGAGTGGCTGGGATAATGATACCAGCGAAGATACGAACGTAAGACGGAACAGAAGCAACGCTTATCCAATCACTTTTTATACGGAGGCTGCTCTTGTCACCTCGACTGTCGTTTTTCTGCTCGTTTTCACAATGATCAGGAACCAGCCGACGATAGCTGAAGGTAGCGTTTTAGCCTTTGCTCTGTTTGTGGCAGGAGTTTGTACATTCATAGGTCGCCTATCCAGCCGCTTAGAGTGAAATATGGTATGTTACTATCACCTGGTATGTAGTGCTCTTCACATTCTCAGTTGCTAAGAAAGAGGACGGGATATGACTGACAGTGCTCAACGTCGTTTTTACCGCTTGAATATAGCGGGTGCTACCTGCTTCCTCATGGGAGTACTTCTGTCTCAATCGGGAGGCATAGGTGTAGCCAACTTTCAATTGTATCTTGCCTGTATCCTCGTATTTGCCGGTTTAGTCTTATGTTTTAAGGCTTTTGATACTCGCATACATTCGGAGGACAATGTTGAATGTACATACGATGAAGACGCAGGGAACGAGGAGGACGTGCAGGAAAAGAAGCTCCCTCTGGAGGATTTCGCCAACTAAGAGCTATCCATTGAAGGTGAAATACCCCAGCCGTTCCAGCGCCATATACACATGTGCGCTAATAGCTCAATCTGGCCATCTTCAACACTGTAGCCCGTCTCTTCCATCAGTTCGCGTCGCGCTGTATCCAGGGGGTCATCTTCGTGGGGATCTATGCCGCCGGCAGGGAACTCCAGCACGACAAGACCAATGCCATGTTTATATTGCTTGTTGATCAGGAAATACCCGTCTTCAGTCACAGGGACAATGCCCACCCAGCCGCGATTCTCGATAATGTAATAGTCTGGAATGACGGGGCCGTTAGGAACGGCGACCTGTTCGCGGCGTATCTTCAGATGAGGGTTATCAAGAACTTGTTGAGAAGAGAGCGTTGTCCAGGGCTTGTGTTCGGTCATGATAATTCCTTAATTATTTGTTTTTCCACCGAGGCTTGCGTTTCTCCAGGAAGGCGTGTAAGCCTTCGCCAGCATCGGCCGTCTGCATGACATGTGAGAGATAGAACTCGTTCACCTTCTTGAGCGCTTCTAAGCGTGCCGCGGCATCACTCGCTTCCCCCTCGATAAATCGGGGAGCTACAGCCAGACCAGCGCCCAGGCGTGTGCTGTCTTTTGTCAGGCGCAGGGCTACAGCGCTTTTCTCTCGCAGCATATCAAGAATACGGGTCATCTCGCTATCGATCGAGTTTGCCGGGGCGGACCATGTGATATAGCCCAGGCGATGAGCCTGCTCACCGGTAAGGGTATCGTTGTTGTCATCACCCATAACTCGCACGAGCAGGACGGCATCATGGGCTACAAGGGTCAGGTCGGCTGCCCGGATGAGCTCGCAGGCCTCGGCAGAGGCTGTGCCACGCACAACCGCTAATACAGGGGCTTCCACGGCTCGCACCGCCAGGCAGGCCTGGTCGATGATAGCGGGAGAAACAGTGGCGTTATGCGGTTCGTGCGTCTCAGTGACCGACTTGAAATCCAGTACGACGGCCTTGATACCCCTGCTTTTCTCTGACTTGAGGTCAGTACAGGCGGTATACAATTCTTTCAGCATCAGTTCGTTCGGTCTGAGCAGCAGTACGATACGGATCGTCTGCGACTCCGCGACGATCCGTAGTACACGATAGGCTTGCTGCATTACATGGTCCTCTATGCGACCTGGCTTCTTTTACAGCTCAGTTGGTGCGTCGAGTGGCTCCGTGCGCCCGGTGTCTCTCAGGATAAAGCGTTGAATCTTGCCCGTTGCCGTCTTGGGCAGCTCGGGCAGGAACTCAATCCAGCGCGGGTACTTAAATGGCGCCAGCCGCTGTTTGACGAACGTTTTGAGTTCCTCTGCCAGCGCCTCTGACGGTTCCTGGCCTTGCTTGAGCACCACGTATGCCTTGGGTTTGACCAGCTCGTCGTCGTCTAAATCACCTACTACCGCCGACTCTAAGACAGCAGGATGTGCGATGAGCGCGTTCTCGACCTCAACAGGAGAGACCCATTGACCTCCTACCTTCAGCATATCATCTGAACGGCCGCAGTACCAGTAGTAACCTTCTTCGTCCTGGTAATATTTATCACCCGTGTGTATCCAGTGTCCGTTGATGACATCTTTGGTCCTCTCGTGCTTATTCCAGTAATAAGCGGTGGTACTGTCGCCTTTGATGAGGAGGTTGCCGATATCTCCCTGCGGCACCGCGACGCCTTTTTCGTCGGCAATCACGGCTTCATAGCCGGGCACAAGCTTGCCCGTGCTGCCCGGTTTTATCTCGCCGGCGCGGTTGCTGATGAAAATGTGCAAAATTTCTGTGCTGCCAATACCATCGAGTATTTCGACATGGAAGGTGTCTTCAAAGCGGCGCAGGATATCGGCAGGCAAGGCCTCCCCCGCGGAGACGCAGATACGCACAGAGGAGAAGTCGAAGCGCTTATTCGCGTCGGACAGTGCAAGCATGCCAGCGTAGAGCGTGGGTACACCGTAGAAGATCGTTGGGCGATACTGCTCGACGACTTTGAACATGTCTTCCGGCAGAGGTCGTCCAGGGAAATGCACGGCGCTGGCGCCTACTCCGAAGGGAAAATACAGGTTGTTGCCCAGGCCGTAGGCAAAGTAGAGCTTGGCGGCAGAAAAGGTAATGTCGTTTTCGGTGATACCCAGCACTGCTTTGCCATAATACTCGGTGCAGTACATCATGTCGTGCTGGAGGTGAACGCAGCCCTTGGGGAAACCGGTGCTGCCGGAGCTATAAAGCCAGAAGGCGCTGTCGTCTTTGCTGGTCTCGGCCGTTTTGAGGCTGCTCGATGCTTTATTGACCCACTGTTCGAAGTCATGTATAGCTGGCGTTGAGGCATCCGCGCGGGAGGCAGTTGGGAGCGTTCCAACGACGATGATGTGGCGCAGGTACTTGAGTTCCGCAAGGATTGGCTCTATTTGCGACCAGAGCGCGGCATGGATGAAGAGGGCGCGCGCGCGGCTGTCATTGAGCATGTAGACGTAGTCATTGGGGCGCAGCATGGTATTGATGGGGACGGCGACGGCTCCTATTTTGATGGTGCCAAAGAAGGCTGCGGCGAATTGCGGGGAGTCGAGCAGCAGAAGCGCGACGCGCTGTTCCATTTGAATACCCAGGTCGAGGAGACCATTGCCGACGCGGTTACCGAGTTCGGTGATCTTGGCGTACGTGTAGGCCGTTCCCTCGTAAAAGATGGCGGTTTTAGTGCCTCTTCCCTCGAACAGATTGCCATCCAGGAAGGCGGTTGCAGCGTTGAATTGTTCTGGTATGGTGAAAGAAGGTATAGCAGGTAGAGCAGTCATGGGCACACCTCTTTTCTGTAGTCCTGAAACATTCACTACAATTAGCGCTTGACTTGTGTTTCCATAGTCTCAAGTATAGCAGATTAAGCCAGTCATGCGTAGCTATTTATTATTCCAATCCAAGGTATATGAGGAACTCACGATTGCCATCACGCCCATAGATTGGTGAGTCGGTGAGTCCTTTCACGCGAAACGGGGTAAACTCGCGAATCCATGCTTGCAGCTCGTCAAGCACGCGGGTATGCACGGTGGGATCGCTGATGACGCCTGCGCCGCGATCCACCTCGGCTTTCCCGGCTTCAAATTGCGGTTTGACCAGCGCCACAATCCAGGCTGTTGGAGTGATCAGCGGCACAATGGCGGGCAGCACCAGGCGCAAGGAGATGAACGAGACATCGATGACGACGCACTGGATGGGTTCAGGCAAGGACGTTAGATGGCGAATGTTGGTGTGTTCCATCACCACGACGCGTGGATCGTTGCGCAACGTCCATGCCAGCTGCCCGCGCCCTACATCGACGGCATAGACGCGCTGCGCGCCATGTGCCAGCAGGCAATGCGTAAAGCCGCCTGTGGAAGCGCCTACGTCAAGGGCAACGAGTCCGCTGGGGCTGAGCTGAAAGGTGTCCAGGGCTTTTTCGAGCTTCAGGCCGCCTCGGCTGACATATTTCAATTCTTCAGGAGTTTCTGCCAGACGACATTGGGCGTCAAGAGGGATCAGCGTGCCGGGTTTATCTACCATGCGATCATCGACGAAGACCTGGCCAGCCATGATCAAGGCGCGGGCTCGTTCGCGGCTGGGTGCCAGGCCGCGCCGCACCAGCGCGACGTCGAGCCGCTCTTTGTTTGCCGCCATTATATAGCCTGTTCCTATATTTTTATTTTAATATTTTTGTGGTAATAAATCAGGGCTCCCGCGCCGATCAGGCCGACATTGTGTCCGAGTTGCGCCTGCACAATGCGTACAGATTCGCGGGGAAACTTCATTGCACGTTCCTGAACGACGCGCTGCGCTGGTTCCATTAACATTGGTCCCATCTGAGTCACACCGCCACCGAGGATGATGATCTCGGGGTTAAAGCAATGGATGATGTTGACGAGACCAACACCAATAGCCTCCGCCGCGTTCTGGATGATAGCCCTTGCCAGTGGTACGCCAGCCTCGGCAGCGAGAGCCACGGTACGCGCGTTGACGTGCAGGTGTTCCTCCTCTTGCACGCTACCTCTTTGACTGTCCTCGTTAAGCTCATCGCGTCCAGCGAAGATGGAGGAGCGAAGTTCGACGGTATTGGCATCATGGCCCTGGGTTGGCAGGGCCGAGGGATCGGGGACCGTGCTGCTGTGCTCGAGCATGGTACGCGCGAAGGTCAGCAGCTCGATGCCCTCACCAGCATGGATAGCCTCGTTGGCTTTGCGCGCGATATTGGTGCCAGACGCAATACTCTCCAGGCAGCCAATGTTGCCACAATTGCAGCGCTCGCCGTGCCAGTCAATGGTCATATGTCCCAACTCTCCCGCCGAGCCATTTGCTCCTTCCAGTATTTTGCCATCCATAATCACGCCCCCACCGATGCCAGTGCTAATGGTTAAGTAGACCAGAGGGCCAGGAGCGGCAATGCCTATGCCCGCTACCTGTTCGAGTGTGGCGCCTGCCTTGTCGAGCACCTCCTGTATGGCGGTATAGATACGTGGAAGGATACGGTCAGGCGATGGATTTGCTCCGGTGAGCAAGCTCACCCGCGAAAGCAGGGTTGGCCCACGCAAGACGGCTGTCCGTATCTGCGTTCCGCCCAGGTCTACCCCGACCACCAATGGCAACTGATCCTGCATATTTATGTCTTCGTTTTGCATACAAGAAGGCCCCCCGAACGATATGTTGTTTTTATTATCACGCACCAGGGTACTGTAATGTAGCTAGATCATACTCTATTTGGAGGAACGGGACAAGGTATGAGTATTTCTACTCTCTCTACCCTAATCCCGCCTGCCGGGCGCGGAGCATCGCCTGTGCCCGGTCTGCCACCTGCAGCTTGCTAAAGACGTTGGAGACGTAGTTGCTCACTGCCTTGCAGGACAGACATTCCTGCGTTTTGTTGAAAACAGGCACATTTTAACTCGCTCACCGGCCAAGTTCGGTGAGCCCGTACATCTGTCTCTAGAGTAATTGAGGAGGTTTCCCACAGGGTAGAGAATTTCATCCTTTTAGAATAGGGAATTTTTCCTTGCCCATTCCCAACATTTTGAGGAACGGATTGGGAGTTGTCGTGGATCTCTTGACAGGTCTCCCATCCACCCCCAACCGCCCTCGCCCCTATGGATGTTGATGAGCTTTTTCTTAGATTGATGCTTATTGGCGATCCCTTGTGGTCGCCCTGTATGGACCTGTTCGAACTCTGGTGGCTGGTTGCTTATAGCCGCTTATGCCTCTGAGACATGCCATTTAAGACGAGAACATGTTACATCGTTGTCCAGCCCACAACGAGTAATTGTACATTAGTAATAGAGGCGAAGACAAAGGGCGCTCCGCCACTCATGGAGCCGTACTCCAGGGTGTAGGTGGGGCTAGTTGGGCTACCACTCACTATCCCAAGGACGTACTGGCTACCATTGCGAGAGACGTTAGACCAGGGAAACTGGCTGAACTGGTTCAATTGATTACCGGTGCCGGTCAGGCGTACCGGATTGAAGCCATTCGTGCCGACGCGCCAGAGCCCATTCTGGCTGGTAACTCCCGATGTGTTGCCGACGGTGAAGAGCAGGGTGCTGCTGGTGACGGCACGCACCGAAGTGAAGGCCAGGTCATTCCGAGTATAGACGGAGGTGGGTGAGCCTCCTGTTGCCGGGCGCACATTGATAACGCTGGGACCATGGTAGTTACCAGCTCCAGGGCCGTTCGGATTGGGATCGACCGTACACTGAGTAGTAAACAATTTGGTGGTATCATAACTGCTGTCGAAGTCCCAGCAGAAGGGCGTGGAAGAACCGTCGAAGACCTTTTGCAGGTTTTGAGGGTTCTGGTTGGCACCTTTGCTTGTATCCAGGATGTACAGGATAGTCGGTGGACTATCTGTCCTCTCAAGTGTGACGTAGACGCGCGTATTGTCAAGCCAGGTGCGCGGGGCGAAAGTGAGAGTTTGCACGGCCGGCAGTTCTACCTGGAGCGCGCCATTGGTAACGTTCAGCAGGTAGATGGCTGTGCCGGATTGGAGAACCTGTAGGAAGACGACCAGGTGCTGATTCGTCGACCACTGTTCATCGAGGATACTTCCCTGTGGGCTGCCGGCACCACAGTAGAGCGTCTGCAGGTATTGGCCATCCATGCGGATCAATTGTAGCCTGACCTGTCCCGCGGATTGAGCTACGAAAAGCAGCCACTGCCCATTGGCCGAGACCTGGGCCGAAGCGATGTACGTGTTTGCCATCTTCACGACTTCGACTTTGACACCGGTCACAACATCGTAGCGTTTCAGCGTGCCAAAGGTGGGATTAGCGAAGGTTCCTTCGTTGACAATATAGACAATCGTTGAGTGACTCCCCAATGTCATGGAAGGCATATACGCGGCGCGTGCCGTTCCGCTGGCAGGACAACTTGTCGATATGGCCGGTCTAAGGGGGTGAGAGGTTGCAATACTGCTGGCGCTCGCCTGTGATCGTGGCGCTGCTGCTGTGAACAAGACAACGAGGCATCCTACCAGCAATGGGATCAAGAGCCGGGTAAAGCGAGTGGTTCGAGGAGAGTGCATAGATTTTACCTCCTTTGGGAGTACATTGATCAATATTTTTCAAAACAGTTTTTACATGTGCATGTCTCAGAGGTCTTCATCATAAGTGGCCGGACTAAAAGGATAGCTGCCAAAGGACTTTTTACAGGAGACGCATTACAAATTGCTCAGTCAAACTAACACGGTGCAGTATAGATGACAGATCAAAGAAAAAATGCGAAGGATATCACATAAAAAGTGTGAATTTCGCCACATAAAAAATGTGATCTATGTTACGTGCTCAGGAAGGTTTGCAACATCCTTTTTTTGCTTAGCCCCCGCATTTCTCTTGACAGGGAAGAGGTAAAAAGGTAGAGTTTGGCCTGTTCGTCGCCTGGGGTCAGAAACGCTAAACAGAAGGGGATGACATACAATCAACCCCCGTAAATATCAGCCTCATCAATCGTGTAACTTCATAGCTGATATAATATTAGTGTATATGTTATGGTATATTCCGTTGGCACAAAAGAAGCACTGTTATGAAGACGACAACCAGGAAACAGCAATTTACTATTGGCTTTATCGCTGGCCTAGGAGCAGGCATCATCGCCACAGGCTTTATGCTACTGCTCTACCAGTTTGTGGGCGGCATCTCACTGCCGGAAGTGTTTGGATCCTTTCTCACCGCGTTGATGCCCGCCGCTATGTTTGATTACCTGCACCAGTTGATTGGTGGGGACGCCAAACATTACCTGTTCTATATCATTCTCGTAGGGCAATGTCTTGTCTTCGCGCTGTGTGGAGGACTCTACAACCTTTACCTGGCGGTCGCTAAACCCGTCGCCTCAGTTAAAGGATCTTCTTCTGATGAGAGGTCGCAGGCGGAAACAGCGGTGCCGTCAGCGGGCCGGAGGCTACAGTATCAGCAGGGGCTAATGCTGGCCTTTGTGCTCTGGCTGCTGGTCGGCGTGGTGCTTCTGCCGCTGACTGGCGCCGGTGTCTTCGGAATCGATCTCGCTGTTGGTTTTGGCAACACGATCGTGAGCCTCGCCGCGGTAGGTGTCGTATATGGCCTCCTTTTTGTGCTGGCGCAGAACTGGCTGGTGACGCGCGGCCGTAAGGAAAAGGTTGCTCAGGATGCCGGAGAAACAGGTGGCCTGACGCGGCGCGCGCTCATCGAAAGAGGACTCATCATAGCTGGTGTCGGACTGCTGGGCATCGGAGCATGGCGCTTTATTACAGGGGGCGTCAGTAGTGCCACCGCTCCCGTTGCTAAAGTGATCCAGCACTATAAAAAGAAGATAGTGCCGCCGCCTGTGCCAAACTACGGAGATATTCACCCTGCGCCGTTCCTCTCTGCCGAGGTCACTTCCAACAACCAGTATTACGTTGTCTCTAAAAACCTTTTCTCTGACCCGACCGTCGATAGCGGCGGCTGGCACCTGACCGTCGATGGAGATGTTGACCACCCCTTCACGCTCAATTGTGTTCTATGCAACAGATGATTACAGCGATAGCATCCACCTCGATAAGGCGCTTGAGCCCACCACGCTGCTAGCTGTGCGTATGAATGGGGCCACTCTTCCACAGAACCATGGCTTTCCCGTGCGTATGCTTGTCCCCGGCATCTACGGTATGAAACACTGTAAATGGCTGACGCGTATCCAGGTCGTGACGCAAGATTACCAGGGTTACTGGCAAATGCGCGGCTGGAGTGATCCCGCGCCGATACGCATGACTGCTCGCATCGATACGCCGCTAATAGGGTCAACCGTTTCTGTTAACAAGACAACGTATATCGGCGGAGTCGCCTTCTCGGGCAACAAAGGTATCTCCGAAGTCGATATCAGCCTGGATGGCGGTGATAGCTGGCAAATTGCAACCCTTAAACGACCCCTCTCCAACCTCACATGGGTGCTGTGGGAATATCCCTGGCAACCTACCTCGTCTGGCAGCAAAACCCTCATTGCGCGTGCCATTGATATGGAAGGGAATGTGCAGGATCCCCAGGTGGAGCCTCCTGCCCCAGATGGGTCATCCGGATATTATACAATCACTGTATCCGTTGTATAAACGGGGATTAGCCCTGTTGTGTTCTCTTAAGATATTCGGGTAAAAATTGTCCGTTTTTGGCTGAGTTATTGATTGTACTAACACAGGCATCTCAAAGCTACATAGTAAACGGATAAGACCTTGTTGGAGCAGATAAGGCCAAAATGGTGATGGATGTCCAGGTGGTAGAGAGCCTACGGGCGAGGGATGCACAGGCATTTTGTTTATTGATTGAACGGCTACAACAGCCCATAACTGGATATCTGCATCGCCTCGTAGGCAACCGTGAAGTGGCCCTTGACCTTGCGCAAGATACGTTTTTACAGGTGTATAAAGAGATTGGGAAAACATCTCCCGATC
>VBHS01000037.1 GCA_005881295.1 Chloroflexota bacterium | reverse complement strand
CTGGCATCACCAATTCTTTAGAGAATCTGGGTTTGCCCGAAGATGAGGCTACCTTCTACAATGGTGAGTTTGAGTCAGGCCGTACTGTTGTGGTAGTCAATACGAGAGACCGACAACAGGAGGCATCCCAGATCCTGTCTCGCGATGGTGGTTATGATTACGCGTCTCGTTCTGGTCAGACAACCGGCACAAGCAGCTATGCTAACACTGCTGGTCAGGCGACTGACTATAACACCCAGGCGGAGCAAAATGTCAAGCTGCGTGAAGAACAACTTCGTGCCAATAAGCAGTCAGTAGAGACTGGTGCAGTTGGTCTGCGCAAAGATGTGGTTTCTGAACAGCAGTCTTTCGATGTGCCGGTTAATCGTGAAGAGGTGGTCATCGAGCGCCATGCTGCTTCGGGCCAGCCATCAGATACGCCAATAGGTGAAGGCGAAACCTACAGGGTTCCTGTTCGCGAGGAGCAGGTGACGGTTGATAAGCAGCCTGTAGTGAGAGAAGAGGTTTCCCTCGGCAAGCGGCAGGTCCAGGATTCCCAGCGGGTTTCGGACACGGTTCGCCGAGAAGAGGCTCGCGTCGAACGCCAGGGCGATGTGAATGTTCAGGGTGATGATACCGACGTTCGGGATAGCAACATTAACAACCAATAGGAGAAACTGGAGCAGGAAAGATAGGCAACTGGCCTGGGTGAAGCTTTACGCCTACGCCGTTGCCTATTTTCTGTTAGCAGACTCCACATCATCTGTTATAAGGAGATAGCTCATGGAAACGACTGAAAGTCCAATCGTTGTAGGTGTTTTTAGAGAACGCGCCCTGGCGGAACAGGCCGTTGATGAACTACGGCATGCCGGGTTTAGAGACGATCAGATCCGGTATTCGGGCAAAGGTGCCATGGCTGGCGGTCTCCTGGAAACGCTCATGAGCAAGTTTTCAGGGCAGGGAGATGGGAGTGTCTTCGATGCTCTCACAGAGCAGGGCATACCGAAAGACGAGCTCGAGTACTACCAACACGAGTACGAGAGGGGTTCCGCGATCGTGACAGTACAATCGTACGGTCGCCAACAGGAGGCGAGCGATATTCTCTCCCGTTTCGGAGCATACGATGCTCGTTCACGGGCTGAATATATGCAGGATGCTCGCACTATCCAGTTGCGCGAAGAGGTACTCCAACCGCGCAAACACCCGGTAGAGATCGGCGAAGTCTTTATTCGCAAAGTGGTGGTCACAGAAGAGAGAACCATCACCGTATCGGTGATGCGCGAGGAACTGGTTATCGAGCGCCGTTCTATCGCGACAGATTCTGTTGATGCCAGTGATCAACTATCCAACAGCCCGGATCTCCCTGATAACCAGGATCAGCCAATCGGTAAGCTCGTCGAGATTGGCGAGGGCGAGGTTATCAGGATTCCTATTCGCACGGAGCAGGTAATGATCGAGAAGCGGCCAGTTGTGATTGAAGAGCTGGTTGTAGGTAAGCGCCATATACAGGAGACCAGGCGTTTTTCAGGGACTGTGCAGCGGGAAATGCCTCATATCGAGCGCGAAGGCAACGTAAATATCCGGGGCGATAATGTGGATGTGGAAGATGTTCCTGTGCGCTCTGAACAATAGCATTGACCAGTTGTGGGGAAACGGACGGGCCCGTCATGGTATCCGGATGATATTGTGAAAAGTCAGTATCGGGTCCCTACTGAATCTTTTCTCCAATCGTGATATATACTTCCCAGCGTTGACTACGCACACGTTCAGAACGGCGACGCAGGCTAAACTGTTCCAGGGGAATGTGTTGACCAAACCAGGGATGGGGCACTTCATTCGTAGTAACGCCTGCGACCGTGTCACGATTCGTATATATAATCCTATCTTCAGGACTTAGTGTGCTCTGATTCCGGGCCATTTCTTCGTCCAGATTGTGCTTTTTGCGCGGACCGTAGACTGCTGAAGGGCCATAGACGAGGATTTGCACCAGGAACAGGAATGATTGGAGAAATCCCACGGGGAGAAGGTTAGCACCTTCAATGATAATCAAGCGACCGCCTGGGCGCAAGACGCGCGCGACCTCCGCTATAGTGTCAGGATCGTAGATGTATTCAGAGGGGAAGGTGCTCACCACCGTATCGAATGATGCCGGGGTGAAGGGAAGGCGCTGGGCCGACCCCTGGAGAACCCAGTTTTTTTCACCCAGCTTGTGACGCTGGAGCGTATCGCGGGCAGCCGCCACCATTTGTGGAGATTGCTCGACGGCGCGACAGTCATAACCTGCCGTTATCATATCTACCAGCAGGTCTCCCAGGCCACAACCCAGCTCCAGGACGTCGTGGCCTGTGATACGTGGCAGCACCAAACGTTGCCAGATACGCCATTGTCCAGCGAATGGCACAGTACTGGCAAAGCGGTAGAGATAGCGGTTTTTGTAGAGTGTTTCAAAAAACCATTTGCGTATAACAGGGGTCATTGCACACCTACTTCAGTGAAAATGTCTAGCAGATCGCTCACGTTTTCAATGATGAGATCAGGCTCGATATCACTCTGCATATGTTGATCCCACCTGCCTTCGCGATTCTGCACATGCGCGAGGACGTAGTCATCATCGGTGATAAGTAAACCCTCAGACAAATTGTCGTATCGCTCCCCTCCATAGCTTTCTTCAGGAAAGATGGGAGTCGAAAGTGCTGCTGTTGTCGCTCCAGTAGCGATCAAGTGGGTCTGCCTGCGTACACCTGGTTTGGGTTTCCAGACGGTGAAGATATCCAGCATCTTACTCCCTGGAATGTCTGCTTTGAGTGAGTCGCCCACCATCACGGCTTCTTCTGGCGGAATATGCAGAGCATTGAGTGCATGGAGAAAAATTGCAGGATTCGGTTTGCGAATACCGAGATCGGCTGAAATCGCTATATGGCGTGGGTCAAAAAAGTTCAGCAGTCCAAGCGTTTGCAAATCCTCCTGGAACAATTGCCCTCCCCAATGACGATTAGTAACGATGCCCAATTGAAAGCCGCGCTGTTGTAAGATGGTGAGAGTTGAGAGAACGTCATCAAAAAGTGGGCGTGACCCCGGTATACGCACGCGCAACGCCTCAAAGACGGCTGCACCGATATCGCGAGTAACTCCCTCTATGCTCCACTGCTGCAGTACCTGCACAACGGCATGGGCGCAGTCAGGCTCGAGCCCAGGGTCCTGACGAATCATGATACGGATCTGTTCATCCGTCGCATCGCGGAGATGCTGGCCCAGTGCAATATCAGATCTATCGAGTAGGGAGACGGGTGCAACAGTCTGCCGTAGTAATGCGGCAGCTTGCGCATTCGAGGCGTTCTCTAATTGCTGCCATACAGCCAAATCCTTGCGAAACCAGAGCGTATCACCGAGGTCAAACAGTAGACAGCGAACGGTACGTCCCGTGAGAGTGGGTATCGGCTTTTTTGGCAAAGAACCTCCCTTAACGTCAATGTGAGAGATAAAGAGTATAGAAGCAAGCAGCTCTATACTCTTTATCTCATTAATCATTATCTCGCTGGCTTAAGCTTAGCGCGAGAGAGCCTCTTCGCCTTCTGTAAGCACCTCATCAACGAGACCATACTCGACCGCCTGCTCCGCAGAGAGGTAGTAGTTGCGGTCAGAGTCTTGCATAATGCGCTCGGTTGTCTGACCGGTGTGCTTGGCAAGAATCTCGTAGATGTTACGACGCAAGCGCAGGATTTCGCGGGCAGTGATTTCGATATCAGCTGCCTGACCTTCTGCACCGCCGAGCGGCTGGTGAATCAACACTGTCGAATTTGGCAGGCAGAAACGTTTGCCTTTTTGACCGGCGGTCAAGAGGACAGCGCCCATACTCATTGCCATGCCCATACAGACGGTTGAGACATCTGGTTTGAGCCACTGCATAGTGTCGTAGATCGCCAGACCTGCATAGATACTCCCACCAGGAGAGTTAATATACATGTTGATGTCTTTGGTAGCGTCCTCACTCTGCAGGAACAATAGTTGCGCGACTGTCACATTGGCGACCATGTCGTCAATGGGTGTACCAATGAAAATGATACGTTCTTTCAAGAGGCGGGAAAAAATGTCCCAGCCGCGCTCACCACGAGGTGTTGACTCGACTACATTGGGGATAATACCCCTGGGTTCAAGAATTTCGGCTCGTCCTTTTATCCATTTTGGATCATTTGGGTTAAAAACGGCGCCCATGTTAACTCCTTACTTATCTAAAACAACGTACGGTTTGTCATTCTCTCCATTGTATATATTGGGCGAGATATACCGTCAGTTAAAAAACGAAATGTACAGAGGATGCCCGCAAGATCGGGCACTTGTAACGTAATCATAGCACCTGCAAGATACAAACGCAAGAATAGGTTGAGAAGTGTCTCTACCTGCCCGCTCGTGCGTCACGGGGATTCTATTTGACCTGTACCTTTACAGGAGCTGCATATCTGTTCTATGTAGATCAGGCCATCTTCGCAACTGGGGCAAAGCTTCATGCTCTCGGTTCCATCGCTGTCGTAGGCGATGATTTCACCTGTGCCACTGCACTTTTGACATACAGCACTTATAGCAATAATGCCAGTGCCACTACAGCTACGACAGGTTGGCATCAGGAGGCCTCCATTCCCTGGAGCTATTATATCAGGTGTTAAC
>VBHS01000036.1 GCA_005881295.1 Chloroflexota bacterium | reverse complement strand
CCGAGGGCGGGCGATTTTTTCCTGACATTAAACAACCTGGACCCCGGTATTGGCAACGAAGGCTATCTCTTCCAGGTGGAAGACACGGTCGTGATCAGTGCACACACACGCACCGGGGTTTTCTACGGCACGCGCACCGCCTTGCAAATTTTACTCCAGGACCTCACGAAAACGCATATTCCCAGGGGCATCGCAAGAGATTATCCACAGTATGCAGAACGCGGCTTCATGCTTGATGCCGGACGCAAGTTTTTCTCCATCCGTTTCCTGGAAGACTACGTGAAATTCATGGCGTGGTATAAGATGAATGATTTTCACATTCATTTCAACGACAATGCCATTGGAGCCGGAGATGGCCCGGATTGGATGCATACCTATGCCGCCTTCCGCCTCAACAGCGACCGCTTCCCTGGCCTGGCGGCAAAAGATGGCTCGTATACCAGGCAGGATATCCGCGTATTGGAGGATGTTGCCAGGGCCTATGCCGTCACGATTACGCCAGAAATTGATGCACCGGGCCACGCCCTGGCCTTCACACAATACCGCCCAGATCTTGCTAGTCGGAATTACTCAAAAGAGTATCTTGACCTGAATAACTCCGACACCTACACCTTCATGAATACTATCTGGGACGAGTTCCTTCCATGGTTTGATAGCAGGCAGGTAGATATAGGCGCGGATGAGTACCCTCCAAGCGATACCGGCCATTACAGGCAGTTTATAAACACCTATGATGCTTACCTGAGGAGCAAAGGGAAGACTGCCAGAATGTGGGGCAGTCTGACAAAGATGCAGGGTGACATGAAGGTAAACACCGATATTGTCATTGACGACTGGAATAATGGCTGGGCCAACCCTGTGGATATGGTGCACCAGGGATATTTTATCATCAATGCCAATGACGATCTCCTCTACATCGTCCCCAAAGCTGGCTACTACCATGACTATTTAGATACTCAAATGTTGTACGAGCAATGGGAACCGTATATTTTCAGTCTCTCCGATCCAGGTCTCAATCTGCAGCCAGGCGATTCGCATCTGTTAGGGGGCATGTTCTCGGACTGGAATGACAAACTCGGCGACGTCATCAGTGACGCTGATGTCCATGCCAGGGTTAAGCCTGCCATGCAAACCATGGGCCAGAAACTGTGGAGTGGCACAACTGCGGGCATGTCCTATCACCAGTTCCAACAACTCGCCCAGCTCATTGGTGAGGTACCAGGTACACATCTACCTCAAACGTAACTCCAGCAAAAAGGAGTCAGGCTATTTCTTCTTCGGTGGCAGCGGCACCAACGAGAAGGACTTGTCGGCGGTGATGTCGCCTGTGAACTTGAAGGACTTCAGGCCCTTGATCGCACTGGCATCAATGGTGAGTTCTATGGTGGGAGTAAGGCCACTTTGCTTTTGAATCAGCATGGTGTAGGATGGCAGTCCATTCACTTTCTGCACAGCATGCGGCACTGACCATGAGAGCGTGATGTACGAGATGCAGTTCTTCGGCGTCAACGTCAGACCACCCCACATGGCACGCCCAGGAAGATCGCTCGTCAGCTCTGTTGGAGGACCAAGACTGTCAATCTTCCAGGGAACAGTTCCCCACTCGATACCCAGCGAGTAGTTCCCATCAGGACAGTAACGGCCATTGCTTGGGAAATACGAATTGTATTGCCCACAGCCAGAAGTTGACGACTTGCTCCCTATCGGCCCCGGACTACAGAGTGGTTGCCTTGAATCGAAACCATCTCCGCTGATAAGCGTAGCCGACCGGGGCGCATAGACACGGATGTAATCCGCATATGTATCGTAGCCATACACAGGGCCCTTTTGCTGGTAATCGAGCGTAATGGTCAGGTTGTGGATCGCATTCCCCTGCGCATCTAGCCTCACGTCGTCATGTTCAGTCGTATGCACGTATTGGCTTGCTTTACTGATACTGAAGTTGCCCTGGACAACCATAAAACCGTCCTGCTTCGAGAAGGAATCAATCGAGGCGCTATAGCCATGTTCTACCAACCATGCTTCAACAGCAGGATGAGTGAAGTACATCTCCAAATCACGTGACTGAAGATCTCTACTTGCTACCTTGACTACTTCAACCAGTTTGCTCACCGGGAGATGGCGCACACGGTCAAGCAGTAATTGACCCAGGGTCGAGGTAAAGGCTTTACGACCGGAGTGCGAGTAGTTACCGCTAATCTGTTTTTCCCGTGCAATGGCCGAAAAATCTTGTTGATAGTAGTGTAATCGCTCTTCCAGGTTCTTTGAGGTAATGGTCTCGTCATAGCCTGGCACTTTTATTGGGCCCGTGATATCAATAATATGTCCAATCAGTGTCGGTGTAAACGCAATATCACCATCAACAGGTCCACCTCCCTCATCCTGAAACACCTGCATAGTCATACGAGCAGTTGTGGGGAAATCGCCAGAAAGATTGGAGTCACGTACACCCCAGTTGGGAAAGTCCATCCAGCTATAGTCACGAGGAGCTTTACGCCCAATCGCCGTACCATTTCCAGCATAGTCAAGGAGTGTTATATCAGTCAAACTTACGTGAGACATACGTCCATCTTGTATCTGAAGTACGCCGTATTGCCCAGTAAAACCGCCGCCAGGACGCAACTCAGCACGATCCATCGTCTGGATAAGGAAGCGGCGTGGTTGCCCCACTCCAAGGAGCCAGAAAATCGGACCAATCAAACTCTGGCCCTGGGTAATCATTTCCTCTGCCTTCGGTAACAAGGGCAACGCAGAGGTAATCTGTGCTTTCTGAGTATCGCTGATGGGCAGATCTTTGATGGATACGCGACTTAATTGCAAGCGAATATCACTAATATAGGAGAGGGCATGAACCACCGAGCCTTCGATAGCCAAAGCATCCGATGTACTGATCAGTGGTTTCGTTGAGCCGGTGGCAAGAGGCGAACTATGAACGATATCCGCTCCTAGGAGTGCAACACCGCACAGCTCTTTTCCCATGTTTGATACATCCAGGGCGACCTGGATCAAGCTTTGAGCCATAGCGAGTTTATTGCTATATTGCGGCGCGAATTGCGTGATCGCTGATTGTACGTCGGGGCGGCTCACCAGTTTCTGGAGTTGCGTAAAATCGCTTTCTGCCGCCGTGAACTCAACCTGTGACTGCTGTAGCCTGGTTGCATTCAGCACCGCGGTCGGGTCAGTTTTAGAGACTTCTAGCAGGCTTTTAACTTTGAGCAGGTGATTGGCGCCATCATGGGCTAGAGTGCTTATATTGTCATAGGCGCTATAGGCAGCAAGTCCGGCACCAGTTGGCACAAGTACCATGAGCACCAGCGCGGCCAGAACAGCAAGGATCAACAGTAGCTGGAAGCCTCTTTGCTTCTGCTTCGCCTGCGCTTCACGCCGCCTGTATTTACGAATTAAACGCCGCTGCGCTGCTTTCTTCGTAAGAGCAACATACACCTGTTTCTTAGGAGAGGTTGGCAGCGCAAGAGGAGCCAGGGCGGTCACATTGTGCCCATTGGATTCTACTGCCACGACAGGGATAGGCATCGTCACCCTGGCGCGTGGCCGCACTTGTTCTACTTCAACATCACGCGTTAAAATATCCTCATCTTCTATACCCACCTCTTTAAGAGTTTCTATTTTAAGTGAAACCTCTTCAATACTTTTCGTCGGTTGCTCGTCCTCCACAGGCATTCCCGCTTCGTCAGCCACTGGCAGTTCTTCAATCGTTGCGTCGCTTCCCTCTTTATCAGGGTCTACTCCCTCTTCGTTTGGTAGTACTGCCTCTTCTGGAGCAGGCCGTGGTGCGTGATCGATAACCTTTATACCTGGTAGCAAAGCACGAAAACCCCACAGTATGCCATCCTCATGCTGCATTAAACACTTTTCAACCAACTTCAAAAGAATCGCTGCTGAAAGGTGATGCCGGAATGCTATCTCATCAAGATTTGCATCCGTCGTAAAATACTCTTTAACAGCAGACTTACGTCTATTGTAGCGTTTTTTTTGTCGCGAACTCATTGAACTGATATCTCCCTCTTGCCAGGAGGAGATATCGCGTATGCGATCAGCAGGTCTCGGAGCATTTCCCACTCGCGCGCCAGGCAAGGTTCACCTCCACCATTCTATG
>VBHS01000179.1 GCA_005881295.1 Chloroflexota bacterium | reverse complement strand
TCAGTGCGCGGCCAACTGAAGACGGGGACGGTGTCGAATATCTGGTCATCCCTCTCAACCTGCGCGTGCATCATATCCATATATACCGCAGGCGCATGGGAGAAGAACTGGAAGTCTATGACATGCGCGTGGCTTGATATGCTATAATCGTCCAGGCGACTCAGCAAGGAGATGCAGGTATGACAAATAAGAAGAGACTACGCGGAATCTTTCTCTGTTCCTTCTGTAACAAAAATCGAGACCAGGTACAGCGGCTCATCGCGGGTCCTAATGTCTTTATCTGCGACGAGTGTATTGGCCTGTTCTCTCATAGAAGCTCGGAAGAGTTAGAAGCGGTGAACGCTCGGGCAAGAAGGAAAGCGCCTCGTTCGATCTATCAGTGTTCTTTTTGCGGCAAAAAAGAGAGCCAGGTGCCGCGTTTCTTTGTGGGACCTGGTGAAGTGCATATTTGCGGCGAATGTATTGCTCTCTGCCGTGAGATTATTGATGAGGAGTCCTACTTTCCGCCTTCTCAATGATTGAACTTCCTCGTGGAACCATTCTCAGGGCTATCCAGAAGGATAGCCCTATTTGGCTGTTTTCTGGCTCAAAAGCATCTCTTGTAATGATTTTTCTTACCCTCTTCATCCAGAGCGGCCTTGCCGATGGCGCTTTGCAGAATCTGGGCAAGAGTTTCAGTTGCTCTGAGCTACTTCACTGTTTTTCGGGCTCGTTCATCCTACTAATAATCTCTTGATGGAGCTCGTGTGTGCCCGCTACCACCAGCGAATAACCTTTTGTCAGGTTTGGAATAGCATCTAATGTATTGCCAAAGTTGTCAGTGACAACGCCACCGGCTTCCATGACAATACTCAACGAGGCCAGGAAGGATTCAGCAGTAAGTATGTCTCCGACGTCGATAAAGGCATCGTAGGCACCGCTGGCGACATAAACGACATCCATTGCCGAACTGCCAGTACGTCGAACCTTCCCAATTACAGGCTTCTGCACAATCAACTTCTTGAGTGTGGCGAGGTCGCGCCCATCAAAGTTCATGCCTGCAATACACGAAGCGAGGTCCTTTGTATCACTGACCTGGCAGCGGCGTCCATTGCGAAAAGCGCCACTGCCATGCTGCGCCTGGTAAACGGTACCGCTGTACAGTTCCCCCACCAGTGCCCATTGCACATGCTCAGGTATAACAGGTGCGTCGATTGGCAGGACTGCCAGCGCTACAGCCGCGGTCATGATGCCTCGAGTGACATTGGTAGAGCCATCGACGGGGTCAATCACGATACGGTAGGGCGGCGTTGCATTCGTGGTGAAAGGCTCTCGCTCTTCGGTGATGATTTCAAAGCCATGCCCGCTCTCTATCAGTCCGCTGATAATGATATCTTCCGCCTGGCGATCAAACTGCATCGTCGTATGTTCCGCTGAATGGTAGTAGACCTGGTTGCGATCGAAGTGATCTGATTGCATGTAGGCACGTACCTGGCGAAACATCTGTTCAAGGAGTTCTAACATAGCTATCTATTCGCTTCATCTGCATTGTTGTCTTGACTAAACATAGAGTAATCCCCTGACCGATTATATCATATATGCTTCATGCTGGCCGTGATAGTGGTATTTCTATACATATGCTTCGCTTCTTTGTAGGACGAACGGACAGCGTTGTTCCAGAGCTAGCAGGCGCTTTTGAGTTACTTGCATTGCCAGGGAGCTTTGATCGCTGGCAATCCATCGTCGACCGAGTCGTTCAGCAACCAACGGCGTTACACCACTCCCGCAAAAGCAATCAAGGACAAGGTCGCCTTCTTCGGACGATGCCAGTATGATGCGTTCGAGCAGGGCGGCAGGTTTTTGTGTGGCGTAGCCGTTGCGTTCGGGGTCTTTCTGGTGAAGATGGCTAATGTCGCTCCAGACGTCAGAAAGGGTCATAATCGTATCTTCGTCATAGGTATAGAGCCGGCCCGCGGAACGAATCGTCCAGGTAATATGCCCGTCAGGATCTACGTGTTTGCGCATGTGGTTCCTTTTTTGTGAGCCGCGCCGTTCGCCAATCCTTTCGCCATGAAAACAGTACCGGTCTGTTTTGGTATAGAGCAGGATGGTGTCATGCTTCCGCGCATACGTCTTATAGGAGCGCCCACCAGTTTGATAGTGCCAGATAATTTCACTCTTGAAACCGCCTCCCTCGGCGCTGGGGCTGACTCCGAATATTTCATCCAGGATGATCTTCGCATAGTGAGTGGCACGCCAATCAAGGTGCACATAGAGGCTGCCGTGCTCTGCCAGCAGGATATGCAACAGCGCGAATGCTTCATATAGCCATTGAAGATAAACATCCAGGTCATTTTTCCATTTGTCGCTATAAGCCAGTTGCGTGCCGCTTGTGAAGTCGCGCCCGGTCATGAAGGGGGGATCGATGTAGATGAGATCGACGGCACGGGCAAATTCAGGCAGGAGGGCTGGCAGTACGAAACTTTTATCTCCACAAATGAGACGATTGTACCAGCCGTTTGCAGGAGATTGACCTGATAGTACTACGCTTTCCAAGGGCGAGCCGGGAAACGTCTCAACAGTATACAACTGGGCAGCATGAGATGAAAGAACCTGGTCGTTCTCGTCAATTGGCCGTTTGCCCTTCCAGGTTAATGTCGCCATAAGCTATGTTCTACATTCTCTGTTATAAGATTATTCGGGATGTTCCCCAGCCATTATTATAGCGTGATACAATAAACTTGCAAGAAAATCAAGCAATCGCGGAGCCCTGGATCACTTCACATATGCCAGTGCCTGTATGTTACCTATGCTGAAGCTATGCCCTGTCTCTCCCTGTTTCTTCAAAGCGTGTAAAGGCTGAAGCTATCGTTGCAAGATGTCAAAAATGTGTACGAGGATGAAGATATATGTCAAATTTATTCTGGACACTCGCCTGCCTTTGTGCTTACATTGGCGGACTAATCGTCCTGGTGAGGGTAACGCCTCTTTTACTTATACGTCGCTACGATGACGGCTACTTTATGGCTATTGCGGCAGCAGATGTTTTTGGTGGATTATTCGTCTTTGGCGCTGTCGCTGTGACATTTGCGTTATTTAGTGGAGGCTTTGCCGTCAGACTCCTGGATTTCTTTTTATTGTTAGGTATTGTCATAGTCGCTCTCATTATGTCTTATAGAAGTTATTATTCGCGCAGGTCCCGAAGAGTGCAGCCGGCTTCGCGTATTATTGCCAGCATTTATTGCCTTTTGCTTGGTCTGGCGGCCCTATTATACATTGGGTTGCTCTTCGTGCCATCCACTTAGATATAGTGAGCACGCAGATTGTATTACTGTATTGCTCATGATCCCACTTTTTGTGCTATGATGATTCCAGGCAGTGCGTAGCACATTTGACTATGTCGCAAAAGATGACGATGCAATAAGGGGGCGCAGCCACATGATCGTAAGAGATATAATGTCGACGAACATGATCACAGTAGTAGCGGATGATACACTCAGTCATGCCGCGAACATGTTGCGGCAATACCAGATTCATCACCTACCTGTGGTGCGCCATATTCAGGTGCATGAGACAGAGAAGACAGAATATAGCATGCACAAAACGCAACTCCTGCTCGTGGGTTTTCTGACCACGGAAGATATTGATCTGATCGTGGCATTGGATAAACAGCGCTCTTCTGGTGATCTGCTGCGCCGCCCCTGGTACGATCAGCGTATCGCTGAAGTAATGCATCGTGTCCCTATTAGTGTGACCCCTACAACAAGCGCAGCCGCAGCTGCCCAGTTGCTTGTCGAGCGAGGTATCAATTACCTGACTGTAGTGGAATATGAGCAAGTGGCAGAGGGACAGGAAACACAGACCATCCTGGTTGGCTTACTCACACGTAGTGATCTACTGATGGCCTTAGCTCGCGCGCTGGGTGCCTTTGAGCCTGGGATGCAATTGCTCATTCCTCTTCAACACGCCGATTTGATACCATTGGCACAAACATTGCTCCTGGCGGCGGAACTGCGCATCAAGGTGCTTAGTGTCATGGTTGCCCCGCAGGATAACGCTCCTCGCGTCGCAACGCTGCGACTGGGGACTATCAACCCCTCTCCTTTATTAGTTCGTTTGCATGAAGCAAATATTGAGTATACATTTGCTGACCCGCTATCGGAGGGCGAAACACATGCCTGAGCAGCCATCTAGTCCACCCAGGGCGCGCCTTATTTTTGACCCGGCCGAATTCAAATACGACTTTGGCCCGGATCATCCGCTCCGGGGACGCCGCTTGATCTCGCTCATGGACCTGCTGGAGACGAGCGGGCTCTGGCAAAGCGAGAATGAGCAAACCCGGCTGCCCTCGCGGGCCGCGACCATCGAGGAACTGAGCCTGAATCATACAGCTGAATACATTGAGGCTGTCCAGCGCCTTAGCGTCGTCGATAGGGAAGCGCTTTCGCCCGATGAACAGAGGGAGCTGGAAAAGCTCGAGCTTCACTATGGCTTCGGTGAGGGAGACACTCCAGCTCTGCCTGATATGCATAATGTATGTTCATTAATCGCGGGAGGGTCTTTAGTAGCGCTAAGCGCTGTGATGGGATTACCAGAAGGTGGAACCTTTAGCTCAGAGGAGGACCGCCCGCTGCATGTCTATCATCCCGCTGGAGGATTACACCACGCCTGGGCGGACCGCGCCTCTGGCTTCTGTATCTACAACGATATTTCAGTGGCCATTGCCCATATCCTGCAGACCACCGAGGCAAAGGTCCTCTATATCGACTTTGATGCGCACCATGGCGACGGTGTGCAGAAGTCATTCTATGATGATCCCCGCGTCATGAAGATCTCGTTTCATGAGACAGGGCGCTATCTCTTTCCTGGAACTGGCGACGTGCTCGAGCTAGGCAGCGGGTTAGGGCGTGGCTACACGGTCAACATACCTCTGGAGCCCTTTACGGAGGATGATTCGTACA
>VBHS01000178.1 GCA_005881295.1 Chloroflexota bacterium | reverse complement strand
AGCAAGCAGAGTAAGCCGGAACCGGAAAGTATAGCTGGCATTTAACATATGGCCCTCCATAACGTATAAGTAAGTATATAGAATAGGCTCATCTATTCTTCTACTGTATATTACCTGGAGGGTCATCAAATATGGTCGGCTCAATGAGTATCGTTGATATTCTCTTTCTGGTGACGGTCATCCTGCTCGTCTTCAGCGGTTTCAGGAATGGAGCAGTGATTAGCTTGTTCTCCTTGCTCACTATCCCAATAGGATTTTTTGTAGCGTCCCACTATGGACCAGGTTTCACAGCTATGCTCGCGGCGAGCGGCTTGTCGGCTACTCCTCTCATTTCATACGTCGTCTTGTTTTTCGGGACCGCGCTTGTCCTCCACATTCTCGGCTCCTCCGTGCGTAATATAACGAAAGGCATTCCATTGCTTGGCCCGGTGGATACCTTGCTCGGCGGGGCAATCGGTTTTGTCGAGGCATGGGTGTTATGGTTGGTGTTTCTCATCATTCTCAGTAATTTCCTGCATGGTATTCAGTCTAGCCTCTTGCCCACGGCAAGCATTGTTCATGGCCTCAACATCCAGGTCGAGCAGTATAAAAGTTGGCATGATTTTTACAATCAAGCCATCACCAACAGCCTGTTTGCAAAGATGAATGCCTTCTTTGTCAGTCAGTTGCCAGCATTGCCACAGCCACCCAGGTCCTAAAAGTAAAGCTTGCTTTATGAGTTGTGGATGCATACAATAACAGTAGCGTTACCGGAAAAATCAATAAAGGCGGAGGTACATACAAACGACAAAGCAAGATCGTACAATCGAGACAGGTGCTCAAGGTAGACATGAGCATGCCTACCTCGTCGCAGTAGAGAGTGACGAACAAGATAGTTTGTGGAGCGTTGAAGATTCCCTCAGTGAATTGGAAGCATTAGCAAGTACAGCGGGCGCGGATGTCGTCGGCACGATGATTCAACGGCTGCATCATCCCGACGTAGCGACCTACATTGGCAAGGGCCGGGCGCAAGAACTGGGTGACCTGGAGAAGCAATTGGGGTTTGACCTGGTAATCTTCGATGACGAGTTATCACCTTCGCAGCAGCGTAACCTGGAGAAAATGCTTAACGCGCGTGTCATCGATCGTACAGCCTTGATATTGGACATTTTTGCGCAGCATGCCCGGACTCGTGAAGGGCGGTTGCAGGTTGAACTGGCCCAATTAGAATATCGCCTGCCCCGCCTGACTGGCCGAGGCGTAGCGTTTTCCCAGCAAGCGGGAGGTACGCGCAGTGCGGGTGCGGCAGGTGTAGGAGGAGCGATAGGCGTGCGCGGCCCCGGTGAAACAAAGCTGGAAATGGATCGCCGCCGCATTCGCAGCCGTATCGCGGACTTGCGCGAGGACATTGAAAACGTCCGTGAGCAGCGATCGCTTCATCGTCGGCAGCGCGCCGCCCAGGCTATTCCCGTCGTGGCTATCGTTGGCTATACCAATGCAGGTAAATCGACCCTTTTTAATGCTCTCACCGAGTCAGAAGTAATCGCAGAGAACAAGCTCTTTGCCACCCTCGACCCCATTACCCGCCACCAGATGTTACCGGGCAACCAGGAGGTGTTGTACACCGACACCGTTGGTTTTATCCAGAAATTGCCTACTAAGTTGATCGCGGCATTTCGCGCTACGCTTGAAGAGGTTATCGATGCCGACCTGCTCCTGGAGGTAGTAGATGCGAGCCATGAAAATGCTATCGAGCAGAGCGAGACGGTCAACGATGTACTGCATGATCTTCAGATCGGCGAGAAGCCACGTGTCACGGCATTGAATAAGATAGATCTGCTGGATGACCCGTCGGAATTAGACCTCAGCCTCTATCCCAACGCTGTACCCGTCTCTGCTTTGAAACACGTTGGCCTGGACGCGCTGCGTGAGAAGATCGCCCAGGTGCTGGCAGATAGTATGGAGATGGTGCAGGTGACGATCCCGTACGAGAAGAGTGAGCTGGTAGAGCTCTTTCATCGTAGGGGACGCGTAGTTCTTGAAGAGCACAGGGCGGAAGGTACGTTTCTGACCGGCCGCATTCCCCGTACGCTCGAAGGCTATTACGCTCCATATCTTGAGTTTTGAAGACGAACAGGTTGAAGCAACTGCCCTTGGTTTCGCCAGGGGCAGCCGCTTTAACCTGTGCTTCCTATGATACTTGTGTAGCCACACGGGATATGGTATCCTCGGTAGAGTTAGTTAACCTGACCTCATCTATCTACTATCAGAGAAAGCAGCCACCGATAATGTCAGAACGAAGGCAACAGAGTTGGTACGTGCCCTTGCGCGTCCGTTTTCGCTCTCCCGCTGAGCAGGCCCAATGGGAACGTGAACACATCCCGCAGCCTACTCTTGGAGACAGTCACTCGCTATCACTAACGGGTGCGGATGTCCCTTTAGACGTGGATATCGCTGCGCAGCGACGGACCCGGCAAATCAAAGAATTATTACGTCTTAGCAACATTATGCGCACAGGCCTGGGCTTAAGCGAGGTCCTCCAACAGATCGTAGCCTCCACCAGTGCTTGTACGGGTTTTCGCATCCTCGTCGTTCACCTGATCGAAGAAGGAAGCGATTTGCTATCTCCATACGCCTTCGCGGGGATGTCAGAAGAGAACATCAATGTTTTACGTGCGGTCCGTCGACCGGTTGAACAGGTGCTCCGTCTAATGCGGCCGGAGTTTCGTATCAGTCAAAGCTATTTTATTTCGCACGAATATGTTGAGGACATCTCGGATATCGTGTCGGTCATCAATAAATCGGTGGATGACTATCAGCCTGGCGGATGGCATCCCGACGATGCCTTAATTGTGCCCCTCTTTAGCCCCCGTCAAAAGAAGCTCTTAGGTTTCCTCTCGCTGGATGATCCAGAGGACAGCAAAATTCCCACGCTGGAGAGCATCGAGGTGGCCGAATTATTTGCTAACCAGGCGGCTATAGCGATTGACAATGTGCGCATCTTCCAGGAAAATGAGGCCGAATCACAGGTGCTGGATAAGGCGATCGCCGCCTTGTTGAACGATGTTGAGCAGATTCAACGTGGCGACCTGCGCGTACGCATCCATTCTAGCCATGAGAAATTGCAGCCCTTAGGTGAGGCTATCAACCAGATGGTGGAAGAGTTCAGCGGCATCCTGGGCAACGTGCAGATGGTAACGCATGCGGTAGATAAACATGCACGCGATGTCCAGCGTAGCTCTGACCTGCTGGTACGGGATGCCAGCCAGCAAGATTTGCAGGTCCAGCACATTTCGCATGCCATCGATGAAATCGCCGAAACCATGACGAGACTGTCGAGCAGCGCTTCGGAATTGTCGCGGGTTGTCCTCGAGGCCGTAGATGTCACGCTTGATGGGCAGAGTGCCGTTGACCGTGCGGTTGAGGGCATGAGCCAGGTGCGTGAAGCATCGGCTCTCTCCGCGCGTATCATGAAACGGCTGGGCGAGAGTGGTCAAGAAATCAACGAGACGATACTGGCTATCACCGATCTGACGACGCGTATGAATCTAGTAGCACTCAATGCTGCGATAGAGGCGACACGAGCGGGTGAGCAGGGGCATGGTTTTGTGGTCATCGCGCAGGAAATACGTACGCTCGCGGTGAATAGCGCGGAGGCGGCTAAGAAAGTGGCCTCCCACATACGGGCAATTCAACGTGAGACCACCGCAATTTCACATAGCGTCGAACAGAATACTCTTGAAGCGGTGAAGCAGACAGAACTGGTCACGCAAACGGGGGTAGCCTTCGATGCAATCAGTGTCGTCACCGAACAGATGGCTGGCCTGGTACAGGGCATCTGTGCCGCCACAGATAATCAAGAGCAGGGATCGCAACAGGTTGTCAGCGCCGTTGAACAGATCGCGCGTATGACCAGCGAAATTACGCTGCACATGCGTCATATGCAGCAATCTTTATCACAGCTGGTAGAGTTGACCAACTCGCTTCGATCGCGCATGGCCGTGTTCAGGGTCTCGGAACGATGAAGAAATGAGAAGTAGCTAATTCCTATACCAAAACTGATCCCAAGCCTGCCAAAACGTATCGGCTGTAGATACCACTGTCCGTGGACCCTCGAAACGGACACCGGTGCGTCCCATGAAATCACTGGCACGGTCAGGCGTTGCCAGCTCCACTTTGAACGTCACCGGTGCGGTCGTTTTGTAGGGTTTTGGCCAGTTGCGCAAACTCAGCGATTGGGCCACGCGCATCTCGATCAATGAACAGGCATCTTTAGGGGCCATATTGCGCGATGAGAAGCGGCCAAGACCCGTTTTCACGGGCGCTGTTGTCACCTCGTCCCCCAGCAGCGCGGTTACCTCGCGGCAAGTTGCTTCGTCACCAGAGACAAATACGGCGGGGACATCCCAACATCCGGCGATGGCCGCCAGGATGCCACTCTCACCGACCAGTGTTTCATTGATCCACGCGTTGTACCAGGCTTCCGAGGAGACAGTGTGGCAGAGGACGCCATCGGGCGTGCCCGCCATGGCGTGTGCTCCCACGAATAAGATGGCATCACATCCCTGTTCGAAAGGTGATGTAGCGTGCCCAGGGATAGCCGAAAATATATTGCGCGCTGGCTTCCAGGCGCTCAGGGATAAAACTTTTAAAACTATAAGCGCCGCCCGCGCCATGACAATCCACCACTTCGATCCTGCTTGCTCCGGCGGCGCGGGCACCGCGAACCGCTGCATTCATCTCA
>VBHS01000177.1 GCA_005881295.1 Chloroflexota bacterium | reverse complement strand
AACTTCTCGCTGCTTCCTTACCGCGACTGATGCTCACGTGCTTGCGCCACACGATTGGCAATCAGCGCCGCTGTAATACCTGCGCCAACACCATTATCGATGTTAACCACAGAGAGACCTGGCGCACACGTTTGCAACATCGAAAGCAATGCGGCAATTCCATTGCCACCAAATCCATAGCCAATCGACGTCGGTAAACCAATTACAGGAACAGGAACGATCCCTGCCACTACAGACGGCAACGCTCCATCCATTCCAGCGGCTACGATGATCGCATCTACATCATTGGAAAGCAGGTTACGCAATGGTTCAACCAGGCGATGTAAACCCGCTACCCCTACATCATAGATACGGGTCACGCGGCAACCCATTTCTCCGGCGATAATCGCCGCTTCCTCAGCTACCGGAATATCGGACGTACCAGCACTGATAACTCCTACATGCCCGCCACTACGAGGCCGCACAAAGTCGGGTTTGTAGATGACCATTGACCTGGCCGACTCATGAACACAAACAGTGTATTCTTGAAACGCCACCTGAAGTGGGGCTATTGTTTCTGACCGTACTCTGCTGACGATCGCTCTGCCGGATTCTTTCAGCAGTTCTTGCGCCATGGCAATAATCTGGGCTACTCCTTTTGTTTCGCCGAAGATAACTTCAGGTGTTCCCTTACGCTGCTCGCGTCCTGCGTCAGGACGTACCTCGATCTCAGATGATGCGTCATTGCCTTTCGCGTCCTGTGACTTTTGCTCTGATGCGTGAGATTGTTGGCGGTTGCGCTGTTCATTTCCCAGGGTAGATTGTTGAGAAGATTCCTCTTGAAACAACAGATTCAGCAACTCCAGTTGCTCATCAGAGTGATAATTCACAGAAAAAACAAACCTCGTGTAGGTAGGGACGTTCTTAAGAATAACGCATCAGGGAGCTTTCTAACCAGTCATAGTTTACCATAGTTGCATAAAATGAGCAAGCTATTCAATCAACAAAAGATGTGTTTTATGCTATAACGAGCGATCCAGGCAATTTATGGATGGCTGGTTATACAAATCTCCTACCAAAAGTATGAAACTTGTACGGTATAATTTGTTGGTGTTACTATATTTAAAACGTTATGCCGCGGGGTCGCGAGCGAACACGCATTTACTTACATGGTTTGTTTTTTTGAAATGAGCCATGCTCACATTATGGAAACAGGAAACATGCATACTTTTCGCTCTATATTCTTAACTGTCCTTGCTCTCAGCTTTCTGCTCTCACTGGCAGCCTGTACGCCATCTGTAAGCGGTCAGTCCAATTCACAAAAACAAGTAACCATCGATAAAGGATTTCAGTCACAGGTATCGCCTATACCCACCGTTCCACCCTACCGCTGTGGCGCGTGGTCATCAAATAACGCCCCTGACCCTAACTCAACGATCACAATTTACGCGAGGATCACGAAGGATATCGCTCCAGTCGTTGGCGCTAACGCGACGGCGGTGGTGCATTTCCAGGGTGGTGATCAACCGATTGATTCACAGGCAGCAAGCGATAACGGTGGATATGTCTCTTTCACGTTACAATTGCAGGGTCGGCAGCCGAGCCATATACCAGCCACGGTTGATGTGACATTTACCAATATACCCCAGGGTCATGGCCCTTTACAGTGCACAGCAGCATTTTTCACTCCACAGTGAGTTTCTGGCAACCTGGACAAAAATGAGTACCCCGCTGCGCAAGGACGATACGTTCGATGAGCGCCCCACAGCGGAGACATCGCTTCCCATCCTGCTGATAGACTTTCATATGGTCGTAGTTATCACCGGCTTCACCCCAGAGATCACGGTAACCACTGAAGGATGTGCCTCCATGCTCGATGCCAAGGGTCAACACTGAAACAATGCCTTGATACAATAGTTCTATCTCGGTGGGGCTAAGTGAATCAGCTCTGCGCAAAGGATGAATTGATGCCAGGTACAGTGCCTCGTCAGCATAGATATTGCCCAGGCCGGCCACCGCTTCCTGCGCTAAGAGCACCTGTTTGATGGCGCTCTTTCGCCCGGCTAGGGCCTGCGTCAGCTGTTTTGCGTTGAATGCTGTACTTAGAGGCTCAGGGCCCACACCCTTGAAGGCTACAGCTTCGCAGTCGCGCGGCCAGAGCTCGATGCGCCCAAATTTGCGCGGATCAGTATAAAGCAGACGCCGCCCGTCAGCAAGATTGAAACAAACACGGCAGTACCAGGTCTTTGCAAGATCAACGGAGTACGAAGAGCCCTCTACCAGGTCTACCGCTGAAGTAGCCAAAAAAGATGGCCCCCTCGTGCTCCAGGCAACTGGGTCCGTTTCCCGAAGACTGGTATCAATCTCCCATCCCGCGGGGAGAAGAAACAGGTTGCCTGTCATGCGACGGTGGATGGAAAGGAAAAGATCACCCTCTAAGTCAAGCACAAGGTATTTCCCACGTCGACGTATCGCTTCTATACGACGGTCGGCCACCTTGAGAAGAAATGTAGCGAGTTCGGGATGTCCAATAGTGCGTTCCCAAAATACAAGAGCATCTCTAATAGTCGTCCCAACCACACTTGAACGCAACTGGCGTGCGGTATACTCTACTTCTGGTAATTCCGGCATACGTTACCCATTTCACAAGTCATAGAGAAATTGCATATATTCTTCAGTATATCATCTTTTCGACCAGCAAGTAAGCTATAGCACATCAAACAGTAATTTCCCAGACTCTATAACCCGTCTCGGTATCTTCAACGAGCACATCTGCTGGTTGACGGAGCAGTCTCATCACACTCCATACATCGCCTGCCGCACCGGAGAAATTGCCTATCGAGGCAAAGAGAGTATACGAAGCCATGACAGGGTTTACAAGCGTGAAGATAACCGCTGCCAGGCTGATCACCACAAGGGGAGCGAGGCCTACTACCAGGTACTGATTGCGGCGGAACAACTGGTTTTTGGCGCCACAATAGAGCGCTAGAGGTAACTTCGCCCCAAAATAGGGCTTACCACCCCAGAAGACAAAGGCTAGAGCGTGTATGCCCTCGTGCAAGAATAAAACGACGATATAGGACAGTATATTGATACTCAACCAGAGTATCAGCCCCCACCCTCCAATTTGTCCGTGCATGCTATGAGGTTGCGCCAGGTATACAGCAATATTCAGTATGCCAAAGAATATGGTGCCGACCACCAACAACACCATACTCAACATCACCATTGGACCTAGTTGCTGTGGATCAAGCAACGCCAACTCTTCACGCTTGCGCAATTTACCCTCATCTATCGCCGCCTGCTGCTTCTCGCGTAAATGAGGGTGAAAGCGATCAATCAAGGTTAACGGTTGCATGTATTTACTACCTTCGTTAGATTGTTCTTCATCAATGATATATACTGTTTGCTGGAGCATGAGTTGCAAACAGGAGGGAACTGATGAGACGGTTACAGGCCTGGCAATACCTTATCGGCATATTTGCCGTCTTCTGGGTGATTTTTGCCGTGGTACTCATCTTCTTCTCAGACTTCCCTTTCTATATCATTAGTATGGCACTAACCACTATCACTATGCTTTCATTGTTGATTATTGCCCTGGCCTGGGCGTATACTCACGATTACTGATAAAATTGGAAGTAGTGCCTCAGCCATCCCTTGAGACAATCACGCTCTGGATCGCCTTCACAGGCTGCATTTCGCACCGCAAACGAGTACCACAGGTTCCATCACGTTCTATGATGGCTCTTATCGTGCCTGGTAGCGCTCTTCCAACACATTCCTGAGCGCTGCCAGTTTCATGTGTTCCTTACATGTCTATGCAAATAGCCCTGGAGAAGCATGGCTATGAATTTGACGTCTGGCCTCGGGCCAAAAATACATCCTCAGAACGCACTAATTTGGGACACTGCGCGTGGCGAAGCAGACAAAGTAGCAGGTTTCTCTAGTGTATTTACACTACCACTGCTGAAAGTAGGGCGAGCGGTGGGGGAAGTAGCACGTATGCAGGGTCAGTTCAATTGGCACCAGGACGTTGGACGCACGGCTGCGTTGCTACCCACAGGCATGGCTATCCGCATCTATCTGGTCCGACAGCCTATGAGTTGTCACCAGCCATCGCACGAACTCAAGGTGACGCCGGTCTATACCAGCCCGATCCATCTCACTTACAGTATATTTTCGACAAAAACCACATAACCGGTCTATTTGAGGCGTGGTCAACCCGGCTCGACGTAACACTTGATGGGCTTCATTGTAGTTGATATGGTTCATGAAATCCTCCGCAATTGCTTTCAACCAGCAGTTAATTTGTCAATCACTACTTACATTGTACCGACCAGGGAGGCGAAACGCATCCTTTAAACACACTATTGTTGAGCACTGTATTGTGGGCAACTCGGGTAGTATATGTACACTAATACGCTGTTCGATAAGCCCGTGATCCTACCAGTGTGAACACGCCCAAAAATAGCATGTTTTGATGATGTTTTTTCATCTTTGGAGAGCTACACTGATCATGGTTCTCGGACCGTAACAGCTT
>VBHS01000176.1 GCA_005881295.1 Chloroflexota bacterium | reverse complement strand
ACATTGGATGCTTCCAATTCCATATCGTCGTCACGCGAGATTTCAGATCAGAAAGGAAGAGAGAACAAGCATGACCCAATCTAATCCGAATCCCAATCAAGGGCCAGAATACCGAGAAGAGATACATGTGCAAGGGACCGATCTGGCCGACAGAGTGAAGGAACTGATTCACGAGGGCAATGTGCGCCGCATCATCATCCGGCAAGGAGATCACACCATCGTTGAATTGCCACTGACGGTTGGAGTCATCGGTACATTGATTGCCCCCTGGCTTGCTGCTGCGGGAGCCATTGGAGCTCTCATTGCCCAGTGCACCATCGAAGTCGTGCGCTCTGATCGACCCTGAGCAATTCCACTGCCACTAACATTTGAGGTACATTGAAAAGTTGCGTCTATTCCTCACATTCCCCGCGTCACTTATCGAGAATGAGCCAGAAGAGATGGACTTCTGGCTCATTTTAAGCCCTCTTTTAGTACCAATTTGAGAACTTTCTCATTATTTTTCTGTCTCAATTACTGTATACTAGGCCAAAGGTAATGCAGAGAAATGCACAATCTCACAATCTCTCTGACTCTATCATTTACGTTGCCTTGAAATGGGCGTGCGTTGGGTTGTTAAGGAGTTCTTTATGTTTTTGCCTCAATCTTTATCGTTCGTAGCGCGTTGGCGATTTGCACGGTTACTGGTGTCAGCATGCCTGCTGTTGTTTAGTTTTTTCCTGCTCTCCTGTTCAGGATTGAATTTCAGTGGTGGTGGTGGAAGCACGACACCAACGCCGAAACCTAAACCGTCACTAGTAGCCCTGACAGACCTGCATTGGTGTAATAAACCATTCATCGTTTTCCGTGATCTCCATGCTCCGGTGACAGTGACTTCTACCGCAAGTACTGCGACTGCCACCGCGATTGCTTCGGCGACTGCCACAACGGGAGGTACGCCGAACGCTACATCTACCGCCAGTCCCACTCCTTCGACGTCGGGACCGCCAACCACCATCACCGATTGGTCTCAGGTCGAGCCCTATCTCGGTTTTTCTGTCTTTTTACCAAAAACACTGCCCGCGAGAACGTGCCTGGTGAGCGCATCGGGGACCGTACACGATCCCACCTTTGGTGGCAACCTTATTATTGGGTACCTGCTTCCCGATGGCAGCCCGTTGAGCTTTTCAGAGGCACCATTGCGTTCAAACAGTCGTGATTTCCAGTGCACATCCTCCCCCAGTGGTACGGCGCCACAAAATCCTGTAACTCCAGGTGTAAAGCCCAGCCCCACACAAGCACCAATCCTGATCTGTACGGGCGCTAAAGACAATACAAATGTCGTTTTTTCGTTACGAGGGAATGAAACGTCCTTAAAGCAATTTTTTGATGCATTGCAGCCTGGTATCAATTGGGTACCTGCTGCATAGAAGAGATTCGACTCTTTTTGCATTCTTCTGGTATAATGGCAGCAGTCTTTTCGTTAGTACGTTCACGCAAGGTGACGTACCTTGACAGGGAGGAACTATTATGATGGGTAGTACATGCCCCTACTGTGGAGCCGAGACTCGGCCTGGGGACAATTTTTGCTTGAATTGTGGCAATCGCCTGCTTCCAGCAACTCCCTCTTCTCAACAGCAGGCCCAGCCTAACGTAGGCGAATCCACACTTCCGGCCCAGGACGGTTGGGCCTCGTCAAAGCAAGATCAGGATTCTCCCCAGGTGACCTCTGGGACGAACTGGTCCGATTCCGCTGCCCCTACTATGGCAAGCAGTAGCGCGGAACCGCCAACTTCTTTAGGATCGCCTGCTTCGCACAGCGTTGGTCAGGCGACATCCACAGCGTCGGCAACTATTGAACGCCCCGCGAGGTTTATCTTGCATGCTGATAATGGCGATGTTCTCCAGGAATATGTGCTCGAAAAACCTGAAATTTCTATTGGTCGCGCACCAAACAGCGATATTTTGCTCTCCAAAGACAAACTTACTTCGCGCCGCCATGCCACGGTAAGCTTTGAAAATGGAAAATATATCCTGCATGACGAGCGGAGCGCCAATGGTACTTTTGTCAACGGGCAGCAACTTGAGGAGATGGCATCTCATGAACTTCAGGATGGTGACCATATAGGAATCGGAGAGCACGAGTTAGTTTTTCGCGGCTTTGGTTCCCCCTCTTCTACAGAGCCTGACAATGTCTCAGACATGCCGACCATTGCCGTACAATACAACCCCGACCAGGAGATGACCTATCGTACACAGGAGGATGATAGTATGACGTCTGGTGCTGGCGACGACTTTAGCACAAAATCCATGGGAAATGGTACTTCCGAGGCTGTACAGCCTGCCGTCGCTGAGGCTTCAGCGCCTTACGCGCCACCTTCAGAAGAGGCGTCGACTCCGTCTCTTGCACCTGCATATGTATCCGCGTCACCTGCTTTTGAATCAGGCACGGCAAGCTCCGCTGCTTCTGATGCGTCGCCTGCATCCAGTCCATCGTCAGCAGCGCATGATATGGGTGTGTCGTTTAAGAGTCTCACCAGTATCCCTCAGCCCACACTTCCGGATATCGCTCCTTTGATGGCGGCCCTCTCAACGCTTGATGGACAGGTCATGTCGTTACAGGAGCAGTTGAATGCAACACAGGAAGCTGTACGAAACCACGAGGCCGAAGTAGCTCAGGCAACCAACCAGCTTCGTTCGGGAGTGCGCCGCGTCTCTGATCGTATGGATAACACCATCGCTGATGTGGCTCGTAGCCGCGAAGCTCTCTCCTGGGCTGAGTTGATCCAACTTATGGAAGACGTTCAAAATAACCCACGTGACATTGAGTACGTGACGAAACTTGCGCGTAAGGCGCGTGAACTGAATAAAGTCTTCCAACTCCATCAGAATGTTCTCAACACTCTGGCTGAATGCAATAGCCTTTTGCGCAGTCTGATTGGAGAGGACAGGTAAATAGCTTACCTGGCGAGCTGTAACGTGCATACACGAGAGGTGGACAGCGTGCCTGCAGGGGATACTACTACTACTATGTCAGCTCGATTGACATATCCCTGGTGGTAACCCTTGTAGATGCTTTGTCCACTTCTTTCGTGAGACTTCAAACGAGATAGGTTCATGCGAGAACAAACATACGACGCCATAGTAATCGGCGCTGGACTGGGCGGCTTATTAAGCGCTGCGCAGTTGTTACAACGGGGTAAACGGGTAGTGGTTTTGGAGCGATTGCCGCATTGTGGTGGGCGCTTCACCGCCAAAACCTATCAAGGGGTACAGGTCAGTACAGGTGCAGTACATATGGTGCCCTTTGGCAGTAGCGGAGTATTGGCCGGAATGTTGCGCCGTCTGCGCATTCCACATCACTTTTTTGATGCCGATGTCTTTGCCTCCTTTTACGTCCATGGTAAACAATACCGCTCGCGAGGGCTATTGGGTACGTTCAGATTCCTCGGACTGCGCCAGTCCTTCTTGTTCACCCGCATAGGATACCTGATGTTCTTTCGCCGTCTTCCACAGGCCGAGCGTAACCTCCCCTTTGATGCCTGGCTGGCACGTCACATTGACGTCAAGCGTAACAGGGAATTGACCGCCTTTTTCGAACGTATCACGCGGTTTGCCCTCAGCCTTGAACTGAGCCAGGTAACCGTCGCGGAAGCCATCCAAACCACCAAAAATATGCTGCGTTACGGCGCTCCAGGTATTGTTGAGGGCGGTTGTGCCGCGTTGACGACCGAATTAGAGAGGCGCCTCCTTGAGCAAGGGACGGAACTGCGTTTGCGCAACGAAGTCATGGAGATTCTCAGTACAGACGGCCACGTCTCTGGCGTGCGCACTCGCGACAAGGCGAACAGGGAGGAGACGATGATCAATGCACCGCTGGTGGTCAGTGATATTGGTCCGCGTGCGACTAATGCTTTATTAAACAACCGGCAGTTAACGCAGGCCCAGGTTCTCAAACATCACGAGGAGATATCCCTTGTTGACATGTTGGGAACGATCCCCAATGGCACGCGCAGCGAAAAGGAAGTACCCCTTGCTGTGGCCCAGGGGCTCAAGGTACACATCCTCAGTGACGTCTCATTGATACCCCATAAAGGTATTATGTATTGCCTGGATACCAGGCGAATCGCCGGTATGGTGCAACCGACAAACTGTGACCCGCGGCTTGCGCCCCCTGGAAAACACCTTTTGATCAGCCACCAGGTGATGCAGAGCGAAAACATCGAAGAGGCTACCTGGTTGGAGATGCGGTAAAACCAACGGGTTACCTTATGGTGGAAGGCGTGGCACAGAGCGTCAATCAGTTTCTAGACCTGCTCGATGCTATTGAACAGGGAGAGACCGAGGGTCCTCTCGGTGCACCGCAAATCCGCAGGCGGAAAACCTCCCGTCATCAAATACACCATGTAACTCCCCCGCCTCCCCGCTACAAGGCCATCCGTTGGTTATGGGAAGCTCCAGGAAACTCTCATAGCACTTAAAAAATCCGGCATGCATATATCTCAAACCTACTAACATAAAGCGCACGAACATAGTCCTTTTGGGGGATAAGGAGTCATTTACCAGCAGGTTCTTGGTACTGAATCGTCTATTTCGTAGGGGCGACGGATAGATAGAAACCACCCTGAATAATAGGATATATAGACTAAGGAAAAACAACTAGCATGAATATTGAAAACAACAATATCCCCCGTTATCTCATTAGAGGTGGCACTCCACTGTATGGGGAAGTACAAATCAGCGGTGCTAAAAATGCCGTTACAAAATTGATGATAGCCTCCCTGCTGACTAATCACCCCTGCACCCTCCGTAATGTTCCATTGATAGGTGACTTAGAGTTAACCATGTCCCTCTGCCGCGCCCTGGGATCCGATCTAACATTATTTGACCATACCCTTTCTATCTCCACGCCTTCTATCAAAAATACGTTCGTTGAAACAAAAGTTGGCGGCTTGAATCGCATGGCGATTCTCACTGTGGGGCCGCTGCTCCATCGCTGTGGAGAGGCCGATATACCCATGCCTGGAGGGGACCGCATCGGCTCGCGACCCCTGGACTTTCATATCAATGGCCTGCGTCAAATGGGTGCGGAAATAGTTGAACGACACGGTCGCTACCGTTTCAGTGCGCCCAGGGGTCTCCAGGGCACTACCATCGTCCTGCCTTTCCCGAGCGTGATGGCGACCGAGAACTTTCTCATCAGCGCCTCACTGGCAAAAGGTGTCACCGTCATCCAGAATGCGGCCCTCGAGCCAGAAATTATGGATCTGATCATGTTCCTGCAAAAAATGGGCGCCATCATCGAAATCAAGGTCGACCGGCGTATCGTCATCGAGGGCGTAGAGCGCTTGCATGCTGCCAGTCACAAGCTCTTGAGTGATCGCAACGAAGCAGTTTCTCTGGCAATCGCGGCTTATCTCACAAAGGGTGATGTCTACTTGCGTGGCGCCCAACAGGAGACGCTGCTGACCTTCCTCAATACGCTCTTAAAGATGCAGCTGCGCTTTGAAGTTGACGACGAAGGCATTCGTTTCCTTGGCGATGGTCCACCTCCCTCGGCAATTGCCCTGGAGACCGATGTTCATCCAGGATTTATGACCGATTGGCAGCAGCCATTTACAGTCCTTTTGACGCAAGCGAATGGCATGTCGGTTGTTCACGAGACAATCTACGAGGATCGTTTTGGCTACACGCAAGCCCTGCAAGAGATGGGTGCCCATATTGGACTGTACACGAAGTGTCTCGGAGAGATTCAATGCCGTTTTCGCGAACAGCAGTACGTCCATAGTAGTGTTGTCCGTGGACCTACACAGCTCAAGGCGACGCAACTGGATATCCCTGATATTCGCGCCGGTTGTTCCTATATTTTGGCTGCTCTCTGTGCCGATGGCCTGTCAGAGGTGTACGGTATCGAACACATCGAGCGGGGCTACGAAAACCTGGATGTGAAACTTCGCGAGCTCGGTGCTCAGATGGAACGTGTTCAAGAAAAGGATTTGGTAGTATAAACTGCATCAAACCCTCCCTGGGCGACCCTTGCAGTCGCCCTCTGGAGGCGGCTCCCTTACGCCCAGTTTGATCGCACCTCGCGCAGCTGCTCAGATGTCAGAATACGGAACAGAATCAACAGATTCTCCAGGTCGTACTCCAGCCCGATGGCGTGCAACTCCTGCCGGATACGCCCAAGGGCACTGATCTGAGCCGTAGTGATCAGCCCATAACTTACTAGCGAGGCCGCCAATAACTGATCAGGTGTGAGCAGCTTAAACATCAGCAGAATCTCCCCCAACTGGTAATTCATATCTACCCCGCGCAGCATACGTTGGATATTCTGCGCGACCTCCAAACGGTTCTGTGGCACCAGGTGACCTTCGAGCAGAACACTCCCCAGCGAACGCGTGGCGCGTCCAGTGTGTACCTGCACCTGTGGTTGCGGTGGCGGCGAGGACATCGGTGGCAGGCTCTGTACAATATCTAGCAGAAGCGCATTATCAGGCACTCCTGGCTGCGACTCCGAAAATACCATATCATCTTCAACCT
>VBHS01000175.1 GCA_005881295.1 Chloroflexota bacterium | reverse complement strand
CCAGCCTTGTGTGCTTCTTCGACAGCTGCTCGCATCTCCTCGACGGTCAGCTGTGGTGAGCCTGGCTCTTCCCCTTCTGTGTAGACGCCTCCCGTCGCCATGAGTTTAATCAGGTCAACACCGGCCCGCAGCATCGTGCGTACCCCTTTGCGTGCCTCATGAGGACCATCGACCTCCAGACCGAGATTGCGTGCGTGCCCACCCGTCATCTGAATGGGCATCCCGGCCGCGAGAATGCGGGGACCGATGAAGAGCTGTTCGCGGGTGGCATCGCGCACGGCGAGAGTTACATGATAGAGGCCACCGACATCCCGAACGGTCGTGACACCATGCATAAGTTCCTGAAAGGCATGGAGCAGGGCCCGTACGGCTGTTTTCTCGTTCGACTCGCGTTGCAGAAGAGCATTGGGATCATGTGAACCATTCCACACAAGGTGCACGTGGCAGTCAATCAAGCCTGGAAGAATGCTAAGCGATCCCAGATCAACCGCTTGATACTCAGATGGTACCTGGCTCTGGGGAACGAGTGCGACGATCTGCAGCCCCTCAATGAGCAGAGCTGTATTGGTGCGATAGTCTCGGGTCGTTCCATCGAAGATCCTTGAAGCGAGAAATGCTTGCTTCATGTCTGGAACCTCACTCATCTCCGGTGTGAGCTCCGTTTCTCGATTTCTTGCTCAATTCATAGCTCTCACGAGAAGAGTGTACTACAACCTGCGCACATGATCAACCTATGCTGGCTACTTCGCATATCCGTTCTAATATTAGAGAGTAAACTTCATAGAAGCCAGATTGTCTGGGGGGGCTGGTCGCTCATTGTTAAGCAGCGGTTTTAAAATCCTTTTTCTCGCCCGCCAGTTGCCACGCCGCTTGCACGCATTGCTTGAGCAGCATGACATTGGTGAGCGGCCCGACGCCACCCGGTACAGGTGTGATCGCCCCGGCGACTTCACGCACGGAGGCAAAATCAACATCGCCCACCATGCCGCCACCGGGTAGCGCGTTGATGCCCACGTCGATGACGATCGCTCCGGGCTTGACCATCTCAGCGGTCACCATCCTGGCGCAGCCAGCCGCCGCTACCAGCACATCCGCCTGGCGCGTCACAGCCGCCAGATTCGTTGTGCACGAGTGGCAGATCGTCACCGTCGCGTTTTTCTGCAACAGCATCATACCCAGTGGCTTCCCCACCACGTTGCTGCGACTGATCACCACCACTCGCCTTCCCTCAAGCGGTGTATGCGTTCGCCCAAGAAGCTCCATCACCGCTGCCGCAGTCGAAGGCAGGAAACTGGGGAGACCGAGGAAGAGGTTCCCGGCGCTGTGTGGACCAATGCCATCGATATCCTTGCTGGAAGCAATCGTAGTTGCCACCATCTTTTGCGAGAGGTGCGCTGGAAGCGGCATCTGCACAAGAATACCGTGTACGGCCTGATCAGTGTTCAACTGCACTAGCAGCGCCCGCAATTCATCGGCTGACGTATGTACCGGTAAGTGTGCCAGGCGAGCAGTGATGCCCACATCCTCGGCCCCGCGCAGGATCGCCTTGCTATAGACCCCAGAAGCCGCCTCACCCCCTACGCGCACTATCACCAGGCCAGGAGCCTGCCCCTGGTTCTCCACACAGCGGCGCACCTCGCTGCGCAACTCCGCCTTCATCTCCGCGCTCATGGCCCGTCCATTCAGAATCTCTGCTGTCATGCTGGCTCTCCTACAATAGTCATCACGCGCTGGTTGTTCACCGTCATGGCAGCGAGCCGCCTGCCCAGCCGGAAACTCAACACGTCCACCAGTTCCGCATCTTTCATCGCCCCTCTCGCGAGAAGGAATGAGCCCTTTGTACACAAAGCGCTTGCGTGCCAGATGATAACTTCGATCGGCTCCAAAGAAATTCATCCACATCCATTGCAATTCTTCCTCCCGATACGCTTGCAAGGGCTTGCTTGCTTCATCGGTTTTCCGGGTGTGACGCTTTTCCTCCAACATCTGTTCGTAGCGATGGCTGCTGGCAAGCTCTTCTGCAATCTTGCTGATGTGCTCACGGAAGCTGGCTGCATCCTCCTCAAAGGCATCATCAAGTAACCCAATCTGTTGCGCAGTGCTGGTGCTGATCGGGAGCAGTGCTTCTGTCAGTTCTCGCGCCTTTTCTCCTCCGACCCGTTTCGGTAATAAGTAGGTCCAGTATTCCGATCCATACAGCTTGCCCATGCCTTTATAATGGGGATTGAGCACAATCCCTTTTCTGGCATAGACACAATCTGCCGCAAGCGCCAGCATCACTCCCCCTGCCGCGGCATTCCCTTGCAGGGCGGAGATCACCAGATGGGATTCGGTGGTGATGAGTTCGCGCACCAGGTCATTCATGGCCTGAATGTTGCGCCAGGACTCCTGAGCCGAGTCATTGGCGGCTTCGATCACGTTCAGATGGATACCGTTTGACCAGAAGTCAGGACCACCCATCAGCACAATCACTTTGGTTGGTCGCCGGCGTATGAGCAGGAAAGCTTCTCGCAGACGCTGACAGTGGTCGGTGCTCATGGCCCCATTGTAAAAGTCAAAATGGAGGTACCCGATGGCCTGTCTTTCCTCATACCAGATGTCACGGTAGGTCCGTCCATCGTACGCCTGGTCTACCGCTAAAGGAACATCCGGGGCATGGGCCAGGCAGTCGCCAAGCACCTGCGTCGCCGGTAACTTGAAGGACGGCTGTCCATCGGGGCCTTTTTGCTTCAGATGCGTGATCCAAATGGCCCCATCACCCGTTGCTCGGCAGATCGCTCCATCGCGTTTGGCAATGATCTCACCAGGTCTCCCTCTGAGCACATCTTCTTCATGGGCCCCATACAGATAGCAGGGCATGCCCAGCACTGTATCTAAGATGCCTGGATAGCTATCCGCACACCGAATCTTCCTGAGAATGGAGGCGCTTGGTTCTGCCCAGTCAATGGCACGATCAGCTTGCTTCATGGAGGCTTGCAAACAGCCTCTGACATCTTCCCTGCTATAATCCAGGGGTTCTGGTACAAAGGTGGTGCTCTCACATTTGGCGATCGTTTCTAACAACGCTTCTATGGCCGCTTCCGTGACCTCGTGTCGATAGAGGTGACTCTTGCTCCCGGCTCTCATGGCAAAGGTACGCCAGGCCCAGATAGCTCCGCCATCCATTTCAGCATCTGCTTGCAAGAGGGTGATGCCCCATTGCTCGTGCGCATGGAGGATGGCCCAGTCCAGGGAAGATGGCCCTCGGTCTCCTTTGATCCCTGGATGGACGATAATACACGTATGTTGTTGCCAGATGGACGCTGGTATCACTTTTTTTAACATAGGAGCAACGATCAGATCGGGCTGTTCACGCTCGACCGCTTCGAGCATCACTTCTTCGCTGGAGGCGATCACCACGAACACCGTATGCCCGCGATCGACCAGCTCCACAAATGCACGCTGACTTAAGCTATTATGAGCAGTAGTGAAGAAGACTATTTTCATTGCATATCACCCTTCAACAGTAGATCATGGAACACCGCGCCTCCCATTAGCAGGGCTACTCATAGCAGAGAGCCATCCTGTTCTCTCCAGCATCTGCAAACGACGATGACAGAGCAGTACACGATACACGTGTGTCCATCTGCTTCATGGCAACCATGGAAATGGTCTTCCTTTCCTTGAAGCTCACTCATTGTTAAGCCGCATAAAGAACCATGTCCTGCAAGAAAGAGACGAGCTGCTCCGCAACATCGATGGCGACCTGGACCTGCGCCTCGTGCGTTGAGGCTCCCAGGTGTGGTGTGGCGATCACGCGTGGGTCGGCTAGGAGTTGGTGTAACACCGCGTCATCGCGTATCGGTTCCTGGCTGAAGACATCCAGTGCGACTCCCGCCAGGCGATTCTCTTGCAGGGCGTGAAGCAGTGCCTCTTCGTCGATCAAGCCGCCGCGTGCACAGTTGATGAGACGAGCTCCAGGTTTGAGCAAACGCAGTTCGTCGGCGCCGACGAGGCCGCGTGTGCCGTTGGTGAGCGTGGTATGCAGTGTCACAAAATCGGCCTGCTTGAATCGGCCCATTTTTC
>VBHS01000174.1 GCA_005881295.1 Chloroflexota bacterium | reverse complement strand
CATTCGGAGGTTTTGTTGCTCTTCGCATTGCCACCCGTTACCCGGACTTCACCTCTGGCATTGTCCTCTTTGACACATCCCCTGCCTGGACAGGCGGCTATGATCTGGATGCTCTGGAACAACTGGTGGGCGGAGAGCGCGGCAAAGAATTGCGCGAGATCGCCCGTCGAGAGGAGACGGGTGTTGCCACCGAAGCCGAGTTGAAGCGCTTCGAACTGGAGATCATGCCGCTGTACTGGCACCAGAACTTCAAGGAAGAAGCTCTGAGGGAGATGTATGACAATCCATTGATAAATATGGATATCGCGTCCTACATGATGGGAACGCTGAGCAAAGAATATGATCTCCGTCCACACCTGGCGGAAATAAAGGTGCCCGCGCTTATTCTCCAGGGTCGCTATGACTGGGTGACGCCCATGCTGGGGGCAGAGGAGATGGCGCGGGGCATCCCCAACGCCCGGCTGCACATTTTCGAACATTCAGGCCACATGGTTTTCATGGAAGAACCCGAAGAGTTAGTAACTGTTTTGAAAGAGTGGGTAAACAGTTCTCTCGCATAGCCGTAAACCACAGTGATACGTCGGGTTTGCTGGTGCGCTGTAACGCTAGAAAAGCCTTGATATTGCGCCAGACTTTATCGAAGGCATCCACTAGCGAGGTGAGCGGCGGTAGCAGGCGCCAGGGAGCAGTCTGCCTCCAGCAGCTGTGCCAGCCGTAGCAGGTCGGGTAATTCGTCGATATCGAGCAGCGGCTCCAGCAAATGAACGGTCAAACCCTGGCTCTCAGCCAGTTCAATCGTCATCTGCATCACTGCGCTGGTGCTCATGGGAATGCCGGTAAAAACGTCGTATGGTCTGCGCATGGCAATCAGATAATAGCCGCCATCTTCGGCAGGTCCTAAGACGACATCAGCCTCATCCAGCGCGGCTCGCGCTCTGTCAATGGTCGCCATGCTTATTTGTGGAGAGTCCGAGCTAATGAGGATCGTGCACTGAAAATCTCGCGCGTAGGTCCATTGAAAGGCCGCGTGCAGCCGTGAGCCCAGGTCTTTCCCCTCCTGTGGGAAGCAGCGCATAGAGTGAGCGTGCGATGGGATGAGGTTGGCTACGAAAGCGGCAAAGTCCACCTCTGGGGGCGTGTAAGTCCAGTGCAGGTGGTATGCTCCACCGGCAAAACGCTGCCCCAGGTCGGTGAGAAATGCCTGGTAGAGACAAGTTGCCTCCTCATGACCAATTGCACGCGCAAGGCGTGTTTTAGTCTTTCCAGACTCCGGGTAGCGCGCCATGACAACAAGGGCGGTATCAGGCATGCGTTTCACCTCTCGCTCCGCAATAGCGCCATGTTGTGCGCAACATAAAATAGGCCGCCGAGGTTGACATAAAAATCGATTCCTCAACTACGCAGAACATGCGGCAAAATCATGCCGTATTGTTACCACGTGATTGACCTGGTAAAATTTACGGGTGATCCTGATCTCAAGCCTTGCGTAGGAGTTTTTCAATCACAGCGGCGACACCCTCCTCGGTATTGCTGGATGTCACGTAATCTGCGGAGGCTTTCACCTCGTCGTGCGCGTTGCCCATTGCGACGCCAAGTCCCGCAAAACGAATCATACCGATGTCGTTGTGGTTATCTCCTATAGCTACTATCTCTTCTGGCGCAATGCCTAAATCCGCGGCGATAGTCTTCAGCGCGTTGACCTTCGACACTTCCGGGTGGAGAAACTCCACCAGGTCAAAGGATGATTGGGTTACGTAGAGTTTTCCTGCGAAGATGCGTTCAAGCTCTATGCGCTTCTCACGTAAGGTGCTCTCCTCGCCAATGCCAGCAACTTTAATGCAACTTTGAGGATACAGGCTGGCCACGTCCTCGACTTCCACTACTGGCGGCACGGGTGGACGATACCAGTTGCGTGCTCGCGGGGTATTGTAATCGACATAGACACGCTCGTAGGTATGGTACGCGCGGAAGAGACCAAATGAGCGCAAGGTGTCAAGCGCAGGTAAGATGTGCTCGGCCGGTAGCAGCTTTTCATGGAGTATCCTCCCACTGCGAATATCTACCACCATTGCCCCATTTTCGATGATTTGAGGAGCCGTCAAGGGCAGATCGCCACAGGCAGCTCGCAGGACCTGTAACATCTGTCCTGTTGCGATCACCAGAGCCATGCCAGCAGCTGAAGCCCGGCATAACACGTCAAACGTGTGGGGTGTGATTATTTTATGAGGCGAAGGGGTAAGTAGCGTGCCATCGAGATCGATGGCAAGTAGGCGGTACATGTGTCTGCTCCTGGAACTGTGACTGCTCGATATAGCTTAACTGGGTATCATCTTACAATAATTTGCCAGTTTCGTGAACCGTCACGAATCAGACCTACCTTGTCAAATGCTGGGTATCTGACTATACTAGCGAACAAGATGAAAATGCTATTTCTTTAGGAGATAATTCATTGCAATCGCATAAAGGGGTACAACGAGCACGTGTTGAGAACATTCGGACCCTCCTCGTTGTAGGGAGTGGCAAAGGTGGGGTGGGGAAATCGACGGTTAGTGTGAACCTGGCCGTGGCACTGGCCAGGCAGGGCGCCAGTGTCGGTCTGCTCGACGGCGATGCCTATGGCCCCAGCATTCCCATGATGCTGGGCGTACGCAAGCGAAAAGCAGGACAGGGCGCGGAAGTAACCTTACCGCTGGCTCAGCGTGGCAAACCGACTCCCGAGCAGATGCTGACTCCCCTTCCGCGTTACGGTATCAAAATCATGTCGGTTGGCTTCTTCATCGGGGAAGAACAGGCCGTGGCTCCTATGCCAGATGTCTTAGGAGTCTTCATTCGGCAACTTCTCTACTCTGTGGACTGGGGGGTGTTGGACTATCTGATTATCGATCTACCTCCTGGTAACGGTGAACCGCAGGCCACCCTCTGCAGAGAATTGCAGCTTGATGGAGCTCTACTGGTCACCACTCCACAGGATATCGCGCGCATCGATACTGCAAAAGCGCTGGCAATGTTTCGCGAGGCAGGGGTGCCGGCGCTGGGAGTCGTCCAGAATATGGATGGGTTTTTGTGCCCGCACTGCGGCGAGCGGGTCGAGATTTTCCCGCGCAGTCGCGAGGTGCGAGAACAGCTCGATAACCTCCCTCTCCTTGGGAGTATTCCCCTGGATCCCGCGGCCGCGCTGAGTGGAGACAAGGGGCAACCTGTCGTCGTGAGTAACCCGGAGTCACCCGTATCAATTGCTTTTATGAGCATTGCTGAGCAGGTGAAAACAATTATCGAAACACAGAGCATCACAATAGTAAACCAGGAAGAAGCCGTACCAATGAAGGTCAACGAGGAAGGAGAAGATTAAAGGGGCGTTCGCGTGATTTATTTTTCGCATCATTTGATTGTGAAGATATGCTCAAGAATTATTTAAGCGACAGGCAGCGCCTCTCATAATGCACGTTCCTTCATGCGTTGTGATATAGTAATTTTAGCTTGTAATTTGCTTGAGACGATGAGGAGGCAATTATGCCAATCTGCCCAATTTGCGATGATACTGGCCTGCAAAACTCCGATTCCACCCATCCGGAGTTCTGTTACTGCGCTGCCGGTAAGCAGGCAAAGCGTCTATGGGACGCGAATCAATTAGAAAATAAAGGAAAGGGTCAGGTGAAACCCGCTAGTTTTATAGATATAGCCAATCTAGAAGAGGTAAATGCAAGCGTTGATGCCATGCGCGCCTCTCTGCTGGGCGCTGCGACCAGTGAAACAATTCCGCCTTCGAAACATCCCGCTGTCCAGTTGCTCTACCAGGTTGCCCATGCGAACCATGAAGTTTCTGTGGTGGAGGCTACGCAACTATACGAACTTGCCAAAGCCCTGGAAGGATTCATTGGCGCTATCGCACCCATCGGGCGTACTCTCAAAAGGTGAGGTGAAACAGTAGTAATATTGGTTAATAGATTGACATTCATGCGTGTTTCCCTCTATACTCAGCCCAGAACATGCTCTTAATTCTCCATTGCATTGTTCCGAGGTACTTTGGGAATTACCTCGGGTTTTTATTTGTTAACTGAGGGAAGCACTTTTTCTGATATCCGATGCGTGCGAGTTCTATTGCCGGATGAGCGCTTGTACTCGTATACTGTACAGCTACGTCCTGAAATCCAATTTCTCGTACGTAGAGAGGGGTTCATCATGATTTGTCCGCGTTGTGGGAATGAGTGGGATGCAAGCAAGGGCCCTTGTACACGTTGTGGTCTCGTGATACGGATGCCCAAGCCTTCTTTTTCCTCTTCCCGGTCACTGGGACCCACTACACGCCCCATTAACTCTAGAGCACCAGGGTCGATCCCTGGTTTTGAGCATAATTTGCAGCGTCGATCAGCCCCTCAAGCTCCGACCAATTCTGGCCAAACAACAACTCAAGTCGGAGGGCCGCTTACTGACCCATTGGCTACGAATAGCGTTCCACCTCGACCACTGTCAGCTTCTTCATCGGGTCGATCAGCCGATACAA
>VBHS01000173.1 GCA_005881295.1 Chloroflexota bacterium | reverse complement strand
AAAACCATTTATGGGTACTTTTAGGCGCTGGATATGGTGGATTAGCGATATACTGGCCGCTCCCAGTCTTTAAGATCGTCCAGTGCGTGCCATTGACGGGCATAGAGACCAGGTCAGAGGAATATTTATAGCGCACGACGAAGGCGAGCGTCCGTCCATCAGGTGAGACTGAAGGGTCACCCACAAAATATTTACCGGGTGTCAGTGCACGAACATTGCGTGAGCCATCCATGACTAAAAGCACGTGCCCCTGAGTAAAATACAATTTCCCTTTGAAAAGCGCCTCATTGCTGGTATTGACCTGTAGTTTCTTGCCATTGGCAGTATTGACCGATTTGAAGTTTTGATCGCTGGCATTACCGCCGATACCAAGGCAGCCCTGTAGGGACAGTGCCAGGAGCACTAGCAAGAAACATATGTGCCAGGGAATATATCGTTTCATGATGATCGTCCTAGTTTAAAGCATCAGCACTATTCTCGAAAGAGCCTCCCCGCGGATACCATGGTTTTTCATAACCGTAAAGCTGCGGGAGACTCAAACACGACCAATAACAACAGATCAAGAAGGCTGCGAATACCAAATGAATCATCAGCGCTTGCACCATTCAGGTTCATACTGACCAACTGGCTTGTTGTCTGCCACGAGTTTGTAGTGGCTGGTACAGTGGGGCCAAACGGCTGCGTCGTTTGAGCCAGCGCAGGTGTATTGGCATTGTTGTTGTTGGCCTGGACATCGCATCTCGCCTTACTACCAAGTGCGAACAACTTAGCTATAACCGGCTGAACTGACTCACAGTCAGGTCTAATGATATATTCACCTGTATCATGTCCGGTTGACGCAACTGCCGCCGCAGAATAGGTCGGTGGACTCAAGATGACACGTTGTATCTTGCTCGGATCGATTGTACGGGCAAAGTTCATCAATTTTATAATGTCCAGGATTTGCATGTCTGTTCTGAGATAGCCGTTCATATCTTTCGCCAATTCAGGAAGCTTATCGATAATACTTGAATTGGCAAGCCTGGTTTTCAAACTGCTCAACACCTGCTGCTGGCGCGCTGACCGGCCAAAATCACCGACGAGGTCGGCATGGCGTGAGCGCACATACTCCAGAGAAGTTTGCCCGTTGAGGTGTTGTGGGCCTGGCGCCAGGTACAGGCGCTTGTATGCATAGATATCTTTACTATTTGTGGTATCATCCGGGTAGATATCGTCGGTAATCGGATGGGTCACATCAATATCGACGCCACCCGCAGTATCAACCACCTTGATAAATCCAGCCAGTCCAACCCACGCGTAATAGTTGATAGGAATACCGAAATCTTGCGAGATGGTAAGGCGGCTCAATCCGACACCATCATGGTTATGATACGTATCACCGTAATAAAATGCCTCGTCCAGTTTCATCATACCATAACCGGGTACATTGACAAAAAGGTCACGCGGAATGGAGAGCATCCCGACGCTTTTCGTTGCAGGATCGATGGTAACAACGATATCTGTCTGCGCCAGGTAGCCGTTTTGAAATTTCTGATCTGTATCACTTCCCAACAAGAGAATATTGATACGTCCACCGCTCAAGATATCACCGGTATTGCCACGATTCACGTTCGCGTTGTCTTCACCTTTAAGCAAAGGCGCTGTTTGTCCTACAATATTACTTACAGGCGCGGCAAAGTTAGTCTCGTAATAGTAGAAGCCGGTACCACCCAGGATAATGAAGATGGTGAGAATAGCCACAACTACGCGCGCCCAGATGGGGAAACGCCGCTTTTTCTTGCGCCCTCCATTTTTCTGGCCTTCGCCTTGAGGTCCCTGAACAAATGGCAATGCACCACGCGGGCCATTGTATGCCATTGGCTGCCCCTGCCATCCTCCCTGCTGCTGGCCAGGCATAGTTACAGGATCAGCGCGTTGGAAGACGCGCTGGTCAAAAGGTCCGGTCATAGGTGATTGAGGATACGCTATTAGCGGTTGCAAGGGCTGCGAGCTCATAGGAGTGGGAGTAGCGCCAGGCGCGGGCACTGCGCTATAAATGGGCACACTTTGCGCGCTAGCAGACATAGTTGACAAAGGGGTAATTCCTGATTCATGTGGCGATACCTGCCCCCAGGATAGGTTCTGTAAATACATTGGATTGGTGATTGGTTCTTTGATTGGGTGCTGGGCCGCGGGCTGTTTTATGATATCCTGTGCTACCAGCGAGGCAGGTGGGGTTGGACGTGGGTTCGCGCTGCCAGTGGATTGTAACATTTGACTGGCTCTAAAGCTGGATAGAAGCCCCTTGCCGGCAGGTCGCTCTGTTACTGGTGGAGATGGCTCTACCTGGGAACGCCCTGGTAGAGCATTGGGAGGAATACCCGCGCCACCATGTAACCAGCTGTCAGATGGTGGTTGCTGTTCCGGCTGATTTGATGCGCCTGGAGAACTATGAGGTGGTCCAAATTGACGGTTCACAGTAATCTACCTGCTTCCTCTAACGCTTTGTAAGGGATGTTTTTTCTTTTCGCTTACATCACTTACAACGTCCAGTCTATGGAAACTGTACCATCCACGCTCACCTGTCTTCTTTCTATAGGACATTCAGCCCATCTAGTTGGCATGGTTACCGGTTTTTTTCTTCGAGCCAGGATTGTATGAAGGAGAGGATGAGTGATCCTATGAGTACTGTGAGGAGCACGATCTCCATTGTGCTGAACGTTTTGCGTTTTTGTTGCATGCTTGTTTTTTTCCTCTTTATCTTACCCAGAGTTCTCTGTCTGGCCCATAACGATACTTCAGGTGGAAATGCTGGCTTACCCAGGCGTAGAAACCCGCTACCTGTGACAGGTGCAAACGCGCCATAAAGAAAAGGACGGCGTGTACCTGCGGCTGCGATGCTTCACTTTCAAGCTGCTGGAGCGTCACGGATCCGCTGACGACACGAACGATCGATGTATCCACCAGTGAGGGTGGTGTTCTGCGATCCGCTATGGCCGCAGTAAACTGCCCGTCAGTTATGACAAGTTCGTCGGCCGTAATAGAGTTGTGCAGATCACGGGCGGCCTGCGTCTGCAGCCTGATATATGCATCGTTACCATGCCTTTCGGCACTCTGATAGTAAGACGGATATTGAGGAAGATCAGTCACGATGTTGAGCAAGATGAGCAAGGCGCCCAGGACGGGCATGATTTGTGGAAGTTTGAAGCGAGATACAAAACCCAGTGGAAATGCGCGGCTTAGTCCGATCACAGCTAAAGCAATGAGCGCGGGCTGGAGCGCGATAAAGTGTCGATAAAAGAGGGGAACTTCCCATTGGAGCATGTAGACGGAGACAAGGAGCCACGCTAGCAGGGGAATAAAACGCCAGTCGCGTCGTAGCAGCGCGCTGAGCACGCCGAAAAGCGCCGCGATAATCAGGGGCCAGTTAGCCACAAAGTAGCTCCAAAATATGTCTATGTTATGGACCTGTTCATTGGTCAGTGACGTCCGGGCATCAGTATGAAAGGTGATAACGTCACGTATCATACTAGAATAGGTGCCGAAGAGGGGCAGCAAGACGACCAGCATCGTGCCTGCGCTAGCAATCACAAGGAGTGCCATGGGGTAGAGGCTTTTGCTCCTGATCCGCCAGCTTGTACCTGGCGTTTTGCGCCAGATCTGCCAGATGCGCGCCAGCAGTAGCAAGGAAATAGGAACGACACTGGTGATAGCGAGTAACTTGCACAATATTCCCAGGGAGAGGGCGACACCGGAAAGGGCTGCTAAAGAAAGGCCAACCGCTCCCTCCGGCATCTCCCACCACAGATACGCCGCCCCCACAGCCAGGAATGAAAATGCCACCGAGGATACTTCCGCTTCAATCTTCTGTGACTGGCTCAAGTACAGCGGGTCTATGACCAGCAACAGCACAGCAGCGATTGCTCCGAAACGCCCGCCGATGGATTTTCCCATGAGGTAAGCTCCCGCCAGCCCGAGCAGCGACACGAGCGCGATCCCAAAACGTGCAGACCAGAGCGTACCGCCGAAGAGGATATAAAAGGGATAGGTGGAGTACATGAAAAAGGGGGGCTGCGAGTAAAATATTTGCTGGTAGAGGGTGTAGCCCGCGCGCATGGAGAGTAAGGTTTGCCAGTATACTCCCTCATCGTAGCCGTCGCGGTCAAAGGGCAGGCCAAGGCCATAGAGACGCATGCCAAAAGCGATGGCGAGGAGCGCTACCAGCACTCCCCAGAAGAGTATGGTTTGTTGCCGGGTAGAGGGCAGTAGTCTTGACTTCGCGGCCTTTGCTTTATCATCTGCTACGATACTTGCTGACATCTAACGACTCTCAACGATATTTACGAAGACAATACCCCACGACAAGGGATGCAGGGCAGCGGTACTGCCCTGCATCCCTTGTCGTGGGACAGTTGTCATTTATCAATAAACGGCGGCGCATCTTCGTCCGTGAAGACCTGCTCTATACTCGTCACCTCATTCGAAGGAGGCAAAGACGAGGTTGATGGTGTCGAGCCGATGCGTGGGCTATCCCCCGCAGGGACATTACCGTTTCCGTTGCCACCGGTGAGGGCATAGCCGTTCTTGCCGTTCCCGTTACTATGGCCGTTGCCAGTGCCCAGTATGGCCTCGAAGTCGCTCAGCACGACCCTGGTGACCTTACGTGCATCGGCCTCGTCGATCAACTGCTTGATCTCTTCCGCCACCAACTCATCATGCTCGATCAATGCCTCAGCGACGGCGATGAGCGCCTCTTTGTGATCCTGGAGAAGGTTCTTCACCGCTTTGAACTGCGACTGCAGCAGCTTCTCCACGCGCTCGTCAAGCTTCGTCTGTGGCACCTCGACAACTCTGGCCGAGGCCAGGGTACCATCCATACCCCATAAACCCTCCAGGTCACTGCGTTGATGGATGGTGACATACGCCGGGAAGTAGCGCTCGTACAGGTAGTAAGAGGCCACGGCGTGCCCTGCCTCGTGATAGGCCAGTCGTCGCCGGTCGATCGGTGTCAGTTCGCTGGTCTGGCGCAGGCCAAACTCGTGCACATCCTGTGCCTCAATGAGGTCTTTGTAGGTGATCTTATCACGACCATCAAAATGAGCAATGATGACTGCTTCGTTGATGACGTGTTTGATGGCTACAGGCGTATAATCCACCAGACGCTGAACTAAAGCGTTTATCGAGATATCGGGATCGTGTTCAACCTTATTCAAGTAGTACAAAATGACTTCGGCGCGATACTTGTCGGTCGGAGGGGCTACGTGAATCTTGCGGTCAAAGCGGCCCGGTCGCAGCAGCGCGCGGTCAATCGACTCGGGAATATTGGTCGCTGCAACGGTCAGGACGGGCTCATTCTGCACCCGGCTATGTGTGAGTCCAATCGTGCGCAGGATTTTCTTAAACCAGCCCGTCTCGATATTAGGCGGGTCCATCTCCATCAGAAGCTGGTTGAGGCCACCGGTTCCGGCACCACCCATCAGGCCCATCATACCGCCGCCCAGGCCCATGCCACCACCACCGCGTGAGGCTCCTATCGCATCGATTTCGTCCATGAAGACGACGCAGCCGCCATACTCACGAGCCAGGCGCCGCGCTTTGCTATATAATCGCCTGATCATCAAGATATCCATGCCGATAAACATGGCGCGGAAACTGGCGGCGCTGGCATAGGCGAAAGGGACACCGGCCTCTGTACTCATACATTGTGCAAGGTAACTTTTACCTGTACCTGGAGGGCCTGAGAGCAGGAGGCCGCGCACAGGAGAACCGCCCATTTGCTGGAACTCTTTGACGCCGCGCAACAACCCCACGATACGGCGGGCAGCTTCGAGCACTTCAGGATTACCCTTGTAGTCCTCAAAGGTGACACCTGTCTCTCCCGGCATTACCCAGTAGAGCCGCGGGCGCCCCAGGAACCAGAAAATGGCGACGAACTGCATGATACCAAACAGCAGGGCAAAGCTGATCTGGAAGGCGTAGTATAGGATCGATCCAGGCGACGGTGCGCTCAACTGCGGCACGACAAAGACGAAAGTGTACCAGATAATAATACTGACAACGACAAGCCAGAACCAGCGAAGCCTGACAAAGCGTCCAAACTGATCCAGGCCCAGATCGATTGATCTATCCAGGCTGCTTTTTTTTGCCTTAGCCTTAGTATTTTCTGCCATTGTTGGGTATTCCTTTTTCTGCTCTTGAGATCAATTTCTTCCACACTACGATAAAGGCGAACGGAAGGAGACGAGACTGACCGCAAGGAGCCTGCCTTGTGGTGTTGTAATGAAGTGCCAGATCATAATACCAGTGACATTGCCACCTGGCCCCGCGCTGGCGGTATCCACCTCTACAAAACTATCCACAGTGGTATCTGGCGCAGTGGAAACAGTAAGAACGGTAATAGTTTTCCATGTAAGGTGGGTTTTCGCCTGGCTGAACGAGTTGATCAGCGAAGCCGTATCGGTAGGGTTAATGACAGCAGCCGACGTGCCGGAGGACGCTAGATCTACTCCCTGTGCAGTCTCCTGGCCAATGAGCGACAGAGTTGAGGCGTCGCCATCGCGCAGCGCGTAGAGCCAGTTTTTTACATGCTCTCCACTGAAGTTTTTGCCGTTGACACGGAAGTTGAATTGATCGTTGCCAACGCCAAATGGCCAGGTTTGCGTTACCGTGTAATAGGCGGCGACACTACTGCCGATGAGGAGGAGGAGCAAGAGGAAGGCGACCAGTTTATGGGACCTTATTCCTCGCATGAAATAGTATATGCCCTTGAAGATAGGGCGAAAGATGGCTTTGGCGAACCGGGCGGCACGCGTTTGGCTTGCGCTTCTCCTGGCAGGAGTTGACTTTACTTTTTTTTCCTCAGGTTTCACCTGGTCGTTTGGGTCTGCGGAACCTTTGGGGCCTGGCTTTTGTTGAGTTGGTGTAGGGCTAACACTCATATATCTCGCTTCTCAACTTTCTCGGGCGTTTGCGCGCGGCTGGCTTTCCCTTGTTCAAATATATAGTACGTCTCTACAGGGT
>VBHS01000172.1 GCA_005881295.1 Chloroflexota bacterium | reverse complement strand
ACCAGAGAATGCCAGGAACTTTCCAGGGTGAAGGTGAAACCTCCAGATCGACAAGCTTCGGAAATACCTTCCGGGCCGTTTTACCGCGGGTGACAAACCACGGTGGAGTGGGTGAGCTGCGGAAAGGTGCGCGCAACACAGATTTTTGAGGACGGGAGAACATGAGCGTATTGTGGACGACGCCGACCCCCGACTGGATATCGTGCATTTCGTGGCCCGGGAAGGCTCCCCACGTGGTGACGCAGAGAACAAAACCGGTGCCCGCCCAGTAATTGACGCCGATTGTGCCGTAGCGCAGGTTGGCGACAGCACGTTCTACGGCAGCTGCGACTGCCGGGTCCTTCAGCGAGGTGGGATGGACGATGATCGTAGCGTTGAGCGTGCCCCAGTGGTGCTTATTGGCGAGATCCACTGCGCGGTCAATGTACTCGGGGACGCTGGCGGCATCGATGTTTGTCTCGGCAAAGAGACTGCAGAAAGCCTCTGTCGTAAAGCACAGATCATCTGTAGCGTCGGGGTTCACTCCCGCGATGAGCGTCCAGGGAAGTTCTTTCTCGGTGGTCGTACCGAATTGTTCTGCCTCGGGGTGGGCGGATACAAAAGCCTGGTAGCGATTGTGCGCCCCCGGGTAATAGGCGATGCGCGTAGGAACCTGTGCCAATATATTCCGCATGTGCTGCAGGAGTTGGTCCCGCTGCTCCCACTCCCTATGCTGAATGACTACTCGCGTGGCATTGCAATTGAAGCCTGCATTATTGGTGAGCATCGACGCAATATGTTCAGCCTGATAGGCAAGGTCGCCTGCACTCCAGGGGCCGGGTACTACGATGACCGGACTAACGTTGCCCAACTCGCCTGTAATGCGCTTGTTCAATACAGGCTGGCGCTCCGCTTTCCGCCTGGCACCCTCCTCTCCAGTTCCGAAAACAATAGCATCAAAGGTCTTGTCCGAACCAGTGATATGGATCTCCTCGACGCCAGGATGGTTGCAGAGGTATGCTCCTTCCGACGCTCCTCTATAGCCGCGAGATCATTGATCAGTTTATCCAGGATGGCGATGCGCTCGCGATTTGAAAGCGCTACCCATGCATCTTTGTGCTCTTGCAGGGTGTGCACTGCTGCATCCATCGTCTCCTGTGTCGATGATGATATGCTGCCTGTAACCGCGGGAAACTGTGGTGAACCCTGGCGTATCGTTACGGACATGATTGTGAACCTCCATCGGTTTCTATCGGGGCTTTGTTGGCTAATCCATCAAAAAGAAAATGAACAATATCCTATCGTCATTCTACCTTGAAGCTCATGTAGTTTACAAGGGGTGATCACTGCCCCTATCCTTTATGTTTAAGAGGAATCCCATTTCGTGCAGGTAAAGAATTGGGGATGAAGTATGCAACATGTTATGATTATGCTATATTTAGCTTGAAATTGGGTACGCTATAGAGTAACCAGAGGAGGTGATGCTATGAAAGTCCGAACCTTTACTGCTGTAATCCATAAGGAGGACGGCTTATACGTTGCTGAGTGTCCAGAAGTGGGTACTGCCAGTCAAGGCTATACTATCGAGGAAGCTGTAGCTAATCTAAAGGAAGCGACTGAACTTTACCTGGAAGATTTTCCTTTGCCTGATGTTAGTCGGCCATTGGTAACCACCTTTGAGGCAACTTATGCCGCCTAAGTTGCCTAGAGTCTCTGCTGAGCCATATGCTCACCTCGCTTTTGTTTAGTTTATAGTCTTCTCCTCCAAGGCGCCAGCAACAACATCAGTATAGGTACCAGCCCTAACAGCCCAACACCTGCAAGCACGCCAAAGCGCCCAGAAACAAAGCCTACGATAGCTGGCAGCGCCACCTCTTAAGGAATGACATGAGTTTTGGACGGCTCGCGAAAATTGTCAGCCACAGGTGTCAGCACCCGTTTCGTCACCGGGGCGGATAAAACCATTGAGGTGGTGAGCTGGCCGTGCGATGAGAGTCGGTCAATCAGTGACTCCAGGTGATCGACCGATGAAGCCATCACCTTCATGATCAGCGCATCACTGCCTGTCACCCGGTAGCATTCGAGTACTTCAGGGATTTCCTGGGCATAAGCTGTAAGGTGATTACAGTACTCTCCAGGAGAAGAGCTCATGCGAATAATGGCTGTGATTGGATAGCCGATCTTTGACCTGTTTATCTCAGCATGATAACCACTGATAATGCCCGCGTCTTCCATTCTGCGAATACGCTCCGCTACCGCCGGTGAGGAGAGCCCAACGCGTTGTCCAAGCTCGCTATAGGAAAGCCTCGCATTACACTGGAGTGCCTGCAAGAGCTGCCAACCAGTATCATCCAGCAGCTTCTCAATTTCTAAAGTCATATCGCACCTTTACCTTGCTATTTTAACTTTTTCCATAAAACGCCTTCACTTTTCTCTGTATTATAACAGATTGGGCCAGTATACTTGTAGTAGGTGAGCAGACGAAGACCGAACTCGTGGCGCACCTGGAGAGCAAACAATAGCGCATAAGGAGCACAAAATGTTTACGATAGTCATGTTAATAGCGCTGTTTATTGTATTGGATATGGCTGCCCTGCGTTGGGGTATTGATAGCACAGAGACATTTGCCAGTTGCGAGTTTGATCGACGATGGCAATGGTTTAACCACGTAAATGACCGATCGGTAGTTTCTTAGTGGTTTATGGATTCGATTCCTCCTGTGTCCTCACCGTTACAATATCGTTCCTGGCGGCCGCTATCCAGATCTTGCTTCTGGATGGCGGCCGCCATCATATCTGGGAAAAGATCAGGTCTAAAGCCAGGGGTTTGACGCCGCGAATGATAAATGCTCCACGGCTGAGTTTGAAACTCAGCCCTATGATATATTTAATACCTTTCGTTTTGTAAATGTGAGAAACCGGGTGTATTGTACTTGTTACTTGTAAAAATACCTGGGATATTACAAAAGGAGAAAACATCATGTGTTTAAGCTGTGGCTGTGGAAAACCCAATGACGACCATGGAGATCAGCGCAATATCACAATGGATGATCTCAATCAAGCTGCTCAGGCTGCGGGAACAACCCGTGACAAAGTTCTACAGAACATTATGAATGGCGCCCAGGTAGGTTCTTCCAGCGGTGGGCAAGGCCAGCAGCAAACCAGGTACGATCAATCGCAATATCAACCAGTTGGTTCAGATCAACCGCCTAGCCAGCAGAACAACTATGGGCAAACCCATAACCAACCCGGAACGTATGCTGAAACGCCTGGACGCGAAGGCGGAACGGCCTGGAGACAGGATTTAGAAGACGTCAACTATCAACCGCCTGACGCACCGAGCACGTAATAGCTCTTTGTGCCACCTGTGCAGTTGATTTGATACCTGAACTGGACAAGGAATGGGAGGGAACTCACTTGCAAGAACATGCTAAACTTCAGCAAGTCCCGGTGAAAGTTTACCGGTCATCTGATCGCTTGATGGTTGCGGCTCCCATGCCAGGGCTTCAGCCAGAAGATATTCTTGTAGAGATTACTGAGGATGGGCATTTGATTATGCAGGGTGACCTGCGCGGACTGCTCAAGGATATCAAAGAGCTGGTGCTCGACGAGTGGAGTGTAGGTCATTACTATCGTGAACTGCCCCTACCAGATACCGTCGATGGCACGCTTGCCAATGTGACCTATGGCAATGGTGTACTCGTCGTAGCCATGCCTATCAGTGATCGCACTCGCCCGGCCAACCTGACTTTAGACACTGTGGGGCCAGCCCGGGGTGAGCACCTTGGGAAAGCAGGACATCAACCTTCTCAGTAACCAGCGCAGTTTCATTTTTGATCGGTGTTCTGCCTGAAAAGGGCCTGCGAACATTCCAGAGAGATGTTCGCGGGCCCTTTTCACTCTACTACCCCTTCGCTCGTCTCCTGAATCAGCTGATCAACCACCGCTTTGTAGTCACCTGTGCGTTGATAGGTGGCCAGCTGGCGATCGGCGCTCGATCCCTCCTGCAAAATGCGGTAGGCGTACTCCACCTCGTGACGACTGCCTAGCTCGTCTACGACATCGCCGATAAACCACTCGATCAATTCGCGGATCAGATCACGCGCAGGTAGTTCCTGCTGCTTACCAAAGTCGATCAGCTTGCCATCCAGGCCATAACGCACGGCCCGCCACTTGTTCTCGTCGATCAGGTCGTGTGGGTACACGCGGAACGTCATGTTGTCGCGTCGCAGTTTCCAGAGCTTCGCGATGATGGCCTGGAAGATGGCGGCTATACAGATCGCCTCGTCGACACGCGTGCAGACATCGCAAATACGGCATTCCAGCGTGGGATACGAGTGGTTAGGGCGAACGTCCCACCAGATTTTGCTGCCATCGGGAATGGTGTTGGTGCGCACCAGCGTTTCTGTCAGGTCTGAGAAATCCGCCCACGACTGGAACACACGCGGAACGCCACTGCGGGGGAAGTTGCGGAAAACAATGCTGCGGTAGGACTTCAGCCCGGTGTTGCGGCCCATCCAGAAGGGAGAGCTGGTGGAGAGGCACAATAGATGTGGCAGCAGGTAACGAACGACGTTCATCGCATCGACCAGAAATTCTCGATCTTCAATGCCGACATGCACATGGGTGCCGAAGATCAACATACGCTGCGCGAGTTCCTGCATATCCTGCTTCACACCCATGTAGCGCTCCTGCGGTGTAATCTCCTGCGTCATCCA
>VBHS01000171.1 GCA_005881295.1 Chloroflexota bacterium | reverse complement strand
TCTACGACCAACCCCGGTAACCCATCTCCCTCTGAGTGAATGAGTCGGTAGGTATTGGTTCGGTCAGCGTCGAATATCTGCCTCAACTCGATTGCGCTGCGAATACGCCTGCGTAAAAACTCACGATCTATAGCTTCCTCAATATCGTTCGTCAGAATACGAATAGCGATATCCGTGTGCGGGTTATAGTACCCTCGAGCAACAAACTTTCCGGTTGATGACTTGACATCAACCAGCCCACCTGGCTCTATCCAGTGGGGAGGTTGTTGGAGTGCTCCCGAGAAGATCCAGAGGTACCCGCTCTGCAGGCTTTCTTCCCGGTGAGGTTTTAGACTGGCGCTTGGGTAACGAACAGGTGACGACACAATAAACTCTTTCTGCGCTCATATGCTATTGCTATTATTGCACAAAACCAGGAGAGAATGCATACACCATCCACTAGAAAACAAAGGCAGGGCGAATGACTGTTCGCCCTGCCTTTGTTTTCTAGTATAGCCTCTACCTCACCGCTCACTTAACTATTTCCGGGTGCACCGGCGTGAAGCTTAATCGCGGCAATAACAGGATCCGTGTGGTGTTCTGACATCCGCCTCTCGGCCTTCTGCAGGTTGATCGCGCTATTGATGAGCGCGATATGGGTAAAAGCCTGCGGGTAGTTCCCTAAAGCGATTTGATTTTGTGAATCGATCTCCTCAGAAAACAAGCCAAGCCGCCCGGCGTAGGACAACAACCGCTCAAAAAGTGACCTGGCTTCGTCTACTCGTCCCTGCATCGCGAGGTTATCTACCAGCCAGAAAGTGCAAATGGAAAAAGTCCCCTCTGAACCTTCCAGGCCATCCTCTGAGAGGTAGCGATAGACGAACCCGTTCTCATCTGTCAATCGCTCAATGGTGCGATCAACTGTTGAGCGCATGCGTGGATCATCAGTAGGAATGAAGCCAACAAGCGGTAGTAGCAGGTTCGAAGCATCGAGCCCTTCATCGTCATACGCTTGCGTGAAAGTTCCCAGAGAGGTATTGTACCCGTGTGATAAAATGTTCTCATCATCGCCCATAAGGCGCCATCAAGCGTCTCTCCATAACGTTCAAAGCCCCCCTGGCGGCGATAGAGATGGATGCAGTCCAGCACTTCACCAAAAACATCGAGTTGCTTCTGGCTTGCCGCGCCATTGCCAATCCGCACAGGACTCGTATCGCAGTAGCCGCTGAGATGTGTCAATACCTGCTCAGTCAGGTCACGTTCACCTCGTATACCATACATGATTTGCAGGTCTTCACCGTCTACGTACGAGAGACGTCGTAACCAGTGGGTGAAAGCACGCGCCTCCTCAGTAAAACCGAGCACATTCAAGGCGTAGAGCGTAAAAGTGGCATCGCGCAGCCAGGTATACCGGTAATCCCAGTTACGTGTCCCTCCAAGATCCTCTGGAAGAGAAGCAGTCGGAGCAGCAACGATAGCGCCAGTTGGAGCATAGGTCATCATCTTGAGCGTGAGCGCGCTCCGCTCTACTACGTCAGCATAGGGGCCATAGTAGTTGCAACCTTTAACCCACTTACGCCAGCAGTGTAACGTATGCGCCAGTTCAAAATCAAAATTGCGTTGCTGTAATTCATACTCCACGAGACGACGAGCCGCTTGCAAGCTGCGCCCCACTCCGACGGCAAAAAGGACGTTTTCCCCCTCACGCAGCGTTATTTGCACAATAATTGACGGATGTCCATCCGTCTCATCCTGCTCGACACGCACGTTGAACGAGGAAACACGCTATGCTCCCACGATTGCCAGGCCTACATACTGATTCCCTCCAGCGATGACCGCTCCGATGTTATCCTCAGCCATGAACACTTCACTGGGTGAGGCTGCATAGTTGGGGCTGACTTTGAGCGTCATCGTGACGGGAAGTTCACCATGCGTACATTCCACGCTGCGCACCAGGCAATGGCAAGAGCCATCCTCACGTGTCCAGGTATTATTATTCATTCCCCGGTAAGGCCAGGCGCTCAATGTCTCTACTGGCATGAAATCGGTGAGTACTATTTCGCCAGCGATACTCGCAAACCTGGTCTGCAGTACATTACTGCTCCGCAAGTAGCGCTGAGAGCCTGGAATGGACTCGTCGGTTGGCGCTATTTTGAAGTAGCCCCCCCGTTCAGCATCAAGCAGGCGACAGAACAGGGCTGGACTATCAAAATCTGGTAGACAGCCCCAGTCCACAGAACCATCAGGGCTTATAAGGACTACTGAATGACAGTCCCCGATGACTCCATAAGAATTGATTGGTTGATAATTGCTAAGATTTTGTTTCATCCCAGCCACATCCCCTTTGAATGCGTATAAGTTCTGTAAAAAAAATTAATGGAACCATAAGGTTCCTTATGTCAGAATAGGACGGAAGAGATTGCAAAACAGTAACAAGTCATTAGTACTATCCCATCTGGGTAGTGTCCGATTCAGACCTTCTAGTATTTAGAACAATATTTCCCTGCATATTATTTTCCTGGACACGGGTAGAACCCGCGTGTTAAGCTAACTCTGTTAAAGTATCTTATATACAACTTTGTACGTTTTAAGGATACACCTTCCAGGCGTACTGTTCATTAACACAGTTCACTTTTTGAATGTGAACTTTTCGCTATTTCGGCGGAATCTGCTATAGTAAACAGTATCGTCTAGTGCAATTGAACGTTTCCAAAGGAGGAAAATGAATACTGTTCTACAGGTAATTCACCATCCAGCTGGCCGAATCGGTCTGACCCTGGGATTAACTATTGGCCTGATAGCTGCCATAACCGGTGAAGCCAGTAAGGCATTATTTTTTGCTGGCTTCTGCAAGTTTTTAGCCTCGCGCATGGAGCGGTAATTGTCTCTATAAAAAGGCGTCCAGAGGCTGGGCTTATAGTACTACCCTGGCTCTGGTCGCCTTTTTTGAACTCTTCACTTCAAATAGCAATTCCGCGCCGGTCATGCTTATCGCATCAACAGACCTCACCTGACTCGTGGCTACCTATGGAGATTATGACGATTACAGTGAGCGATCGGTAACATTATTAAGAGGGAGAAAGTAATGCACAAGCAAACAGGTTCTCCTTGTGAAGAGTTGTTGCAGCAGTGGTCAGCGAAGCGTGAACTTGCGAATTACTACATAACAGCTTTGCTTCGCCTGAGCCCGGATGCGCCCGGCGCTCTTCGAAGAAAACAGGAACTGTGCAAAAAGGTATTTGAGGCGCAACTTTCCCTTAAACTTGTGGATGATCAACTTCAGAGTTGCTATCAAGAATTTGGTCGGGAAAGTTCGCACATTTAGCCTCACACTTCGTTTGTGCGTAACATCTTCCCCTGTCACCACTCTTCCAATCAGCTTTTGGGGCTAATTGAGAGTACCTCTTACTCCCTCAACCACCCCGCTACATCTGGCGCGAAATAGGTAATAATCATATCCGCACCCGCCCTTCTAATACCTGTCAGCACCTCCATTGCCACCCTCCGCTCATCAATCCAGCCATTCTGGGCGGCGGCCTTGATCATCGCAAATTCACCGCTTACATTATAAGCGGCAACCGGCAAATCATAGTGTTCACGCACCTGGCGGATGACATCCATATAAGCCATAGCCGGTTTGACCATGACGATATCGGCCCCTTCGGCGATGTCGAGCTCTACTTCACGTAATGCTTCACGCACATTACTGGGGTCCATCTGGTAGGCTCGGCGGTCCCCAAACTGAGGTGTTGAACCCGCGGCCTCTCGGAAAGGCCCGTAGAAAGCGGAGGCAAATTTAGCAGAGTAGGCCATAATAGGAGGCGGGTTAAAGCCCTGTTCATCCAGCACGTGGCGAATGGCGCCAACACGACCATCCATCATGTCCGACGGCGCGACCAGGTCAGCGCCCGCCTCGGCATGCGTGAGAGCCATACGCGCTAGCAATTCCAGCGATGTATCGTTTTGCACGCTCCCGTTATGAATAAGGCCACAATGCCCATGACTGGTATATTCACAGAGGCAGACATCCGTGATGACGAGCAGCTCGGGATTGACGCTTTTGAGGAGACGAATAGCCTCTTGAATAATGCCCCGCGAGTTGTAGGCCTGCGAGCCCACCTCATCCTTTTCGCTGGGGATACCAAAGAGAAGCACCGCCGGGATACCAAGACTGGCGATTCGTTCAGCCTCGCGCCCAAGCTGCTCCAGCGGCCACTGCACGATGCCGGGCATCGAGGCTATTTCGTGAGGTTCATGAATTCCCTCCGCGATGAAAAGAGGGTAGATGAGCTGGTCAACAGCAAGGCGAGTTTCGCGCACAAGACCACGTAGCTTCTCGTTCTGGCGCGTGCGCCTGAGCCGCACGGTAGGAAATTTCGTCATGGTTTTTCTCCTGACAGTGCTAATCTGGCACTCTCAATGGTTTCCTTGATCATCTCATCGTCAAGGGCCAGTGAGATGAAACATGCCTCAAATTGGGAAGGTGGCAGGTAAATGCCACGCGCCAGCATATTCCAGAAATATTGAGCAAAGGATGCGGTGTCGGATGATTTGGCGCTAGCATAGTCCGTTACAGGCTGCCCCGTGAAGTAGAGGCAGAACATAGCGCCGATCCTTGCGAATTGAAGCTCCACACCCGTTTCGTTTTTCACTCGCTCTAAACCATTGCCCAGCATCTGGCTTTTTCGTTCCAGCTCCTCGTACTGGCCAGGTTTACGCATCTCGGTCAGCGTGGCTATTCCAGCCGCCATTGCCAGGGGATTGCCCGAGAGCGTTCCTGCCTGGTACATAGCTCCTAGCGGAGCCACCTGCTCCATTATCTCGCGACGCCCTCCATAGGCGCCTACTGGAAGTCCACCGCCGATGATCTTTCCCAAACAGGTCAGGTCGGGAGTAATACCCACTCGCTCCTGCATTCCCCCAAGGGCAACACGGAAACCCGTCATCACTTCATCAAAAATCAAGAGCGCACCATATGCTTTAGTGAGGCTCCTCAATTGCTCGAGGAAGCCTGGCTGCGGCAATACCAGCCCCATATTGGCCGCTACAGGCTCAACGATGACAGCGGCAATCTCAGTGGGATAGGTATCGAAGAGCATCTCAACGGCCTCAATGTCGTTATATGGAGCGATCAGTGTATTGCCCGTTGCCTCCGGAGGAACACCCGGACTGTCGGGTAAACCCATTGTTGCTACACCCGAGCCCGCCTGAACCAGCAACATATCGGCATGACCATGATAACAGCCGCTAAATTTGATGATTTTGTGGCGACCGGTATATGCTCGCGCTAGACGCAGTGCGCTCATGGTAGCCTCGGTGCCTGAATTGACGAAGCGCACCATTTCAATCGAAGGCACGCTCTCAATCACCATTTTGGCCAGTTCACTCTCGGCCTCCGTTGGCGCACCAAAGCTGAAACCACGCTTGCTGGCCTCGATCACAGCCTCTACTACGCTTGGATGCGTGTGTCCTAAAATCATTGGGCCCCAGGATTGGACATAATCGAGATAGCGATTGCCATCCACGTCAAAGAGATAGGGACCACGAGCGGAATCGATGAAGATGGGCTCGCCACCCACGCCTCGAAAGGCCCGCACAGGGCTGTTGACGCCTCCTGGTAAAAGCTGTTGCGCCTCCTGGTAGAGCGTATGCGAATGTGACAGTGTAAGATGGCTCCCTACTTGCTGTATCTGATCTTTCACCGGTCAGGCTCCAATCGCTTCCAGTATATCTTCAAGGGGTTGTGCCACGCAGGTAAACATAGGTGTGTCACGCAGCGTATAAGAACTTGCCTCCGTCTCACGCAGCTCCTGCACAAGGTCGAGAAAATCGCATCACCAGGCGAGGGTCATGAGCCCCGCGAGCATTCTTCCCAACGTACACTGAACGCTTGGTCATCGATAAGAATGCGTGTGTCTCGCGCAGGTATGGTCCCATCCTACTCCGTCGTATCTTGCTACTGACGCCTTGCAGATTTTCAACCTCGTAGGTTGCCTGCCATAACATAAAATCACAGTCCGAACGGATACCGAATAAGCTAAAACTACGCATGAGCCCGTTTTCCGCATATTCCTCGAATATCTTGAGCAGTTCCTGTTTGCCTTGCTGGCGAATATCGGCAGGCAGTAACTGCCACTGGGGATCAAGTTTAAAGAAGGTAAAACGCACGAGCTGACGCGGTTGCTTCGGCCTGCTTGGCACTGTCTGGGTAGATGGAGCCTGAGCTTGCTCAAGCGATGCCTCTTGAGTTATTTGTTCTGTCATAGAATGTTATTCCTCACGTTGTAATGGGGCATCTGCCAGAGATGCCCTGACGATTGCCTCGACGAGACCATCAATGGTAAACTCATTCGCCTCGATATCGACATCCAGGCCAAGTTCACGCGCGGTCTGCGAAGTAATTGGGCCAATACATGCAATTTTCAATGATGGTTGATGCAAAAAGGTATCGTCTATCGCACAACTACGAAACCATTGCATAAAATTTCGCACTGTAGAAGAACTGGTAAATGTTATCATGTCAATTTCACCACGCTGCAAGAGCTTCACGATTTCACGTCCCTGCTGATCGTCGCTGGCAACAGAGACGGTTGTATAAGCCGCCACTTCATCTACGACCGCACCCGCATGTTGTAATTCTGTGACCAATACATTGCGAGCTTCGGCGGCGCGCGGCAGCAATATCCGCTTCCCCTGCAAGGACTCCCCCCTCTGCTGGCTATCATGAATCAGTGCCGCGGCCACGCTTTCAGCTACATAGATATCAGGTACCAGGTCAGGGTGTATTCCATAGCGTGTTAGCGCGGCAGCTGTAGCCGGGCCAATCGCAGCCACGCGTACCGGGCACATGGCCTGCAAGTCATACCCTCGTTCAAGTAGGCGTTCGCAACAGATGTGCACACCATTCGCGCTGGTAAAGATAAGCCACGCATAGGGACAATCACGGTAGCCATCATTCTCCATAACAGTTGGAAAAAGTCTCCCCAGCGCCCAATCGAGTGAAGCCCAATTGTGCGGCGGCACGATACGAATCGTCGGAAATTCTACGGGCATGGCCCCTAACGCCAGCAAACGTTCGCTGAGCACTCCGGCCTGTTCGCGGGTACGCGTAACCAGGATACGTTTGCCCTGGAGTATCCCTCGCTGTGCATTTGTCTGTCCCATTGTGTACAGACCGCCATCAGCCTTGTCGTCTCCTTCCAGGGAGTCTGCATGAAGCTGTTGTCGCTCAAGTAGAGGATCCTTTTCAGGCATGGAGACGCTCCTGTTCGCCTGTGGGTAGTAACGAGTCAATAATCTCGCGAGCCCCCTGCTCCAGGGCTTGCTCTGCCACTTTTATTCCCAACAATTCAGCCTCTTCTAGCGCGTCTTCTGTTGTCCAGCGTATGCTTTGCTGCACCCGCACCTGGCGTTGTCCATCCAGGCTGATGACTAACCCTCGCAGCGTCAAAGTCTCACCCACAACCTCTCCATAGGCAGCGACAGGGAGAAAGCAACCCGCTCCTAGCCGCCGCATAAACATGCGTTCAGCGCTGGTTGTGGCTTGCGTAACCGCATCATTGAGTGGTGATAGAAGCTCAAGCATCTCAGATTCATCGCGCATCTCTATCGCCAGTGCCCCTTGTCCCGGTGCGGGCATCACTATATCGATAGGGAGGTAGACAACGCGGCCAGTCAGCCGCTCCACCATATCCAGTCTATACAGACCCGCCGCGGCCAGCACTATAGCATCATACTCATGTGCTTCGAGCTTGCGTAAACGCGTGTCGACATTTCCCCGTATCGGCAAAAGTTGTGCGCCAGGAAATCGGGCGCGTATTTGTGCCATGCGCCTCAAACTACCTGTACCAATTCGTAATTCCTGCTGAGAGTATATTTCTTTTGTATGCTCTCCCGCAAATTGTTCTGCTAGGACAGGTCGCAGGTTCCCATTTGAGACAAACACGTCTCGCACATCTTCACGAGGGCCTGGAATTATCAGCCGTACACCTTCTGGCTGTGTCGTCGGTAAATCCTTCAAACTATGTACTGCCAGGTCAATACGTTTCTCATGCAGTGCGCGCTCAATCTCTGTGACAAACACTCCATCTCCACCTATTTTGGATAATGGGGCATCCTTCATTTGGTCACCCACAGTGTGAATCTGCTCAATGGTTATCTGCAAGTTCGGCCAGTACCGTTGTAATCGCTCGATTACCTGGTGTGTCTGTATCATAGCCAGTTTGCTGGCCCTCGTTCCTATCGTAAGACGCTTCATTAGCCTTCCCTTCCAAATCAAACAAGTAGCGTATCGCCTCAGCGTAGAGATGACCCTGACCTTGTACCGCCGCATCTTTGAGTCGTAACATCGGCGTATGGAGCAGTTTATTCACCAGCCGGGTAGTCAGTTCTCGCACCGCCGCTTCCTCTCGTTCAGAAAGTGAAGGGGAGAGTTGCCGCATGGCGCGTACGAGCTCCTGCTGGCGCAGTATATCAGCATATTGGCGTAAGTCGCTGATCGTATCGACCACGCTGAGTGACCGCAACCATCGTTCATAGGCGCTGGCCTCCTCAGCAATAATTGACTGCACGTGCGCTACTTCCTGCATCCGCAGGCGGATACCTTCGCTCACACTTGCCTGGAGATCATCCAGGTTATAGAGGTGAACACCTGGTATAGTGGCGACGTCAGGGTCAACATCCCGCGGAAGAGCGATGTCGATCAAGAGCAGCGAACGGCCACTCCGCCTGTTCATTACCTGGCACATAAGCTCATGCGTGATAATGGCCCGGGGAGCGGCCGTAGAACTGATAACGACATCTGCCTCTACCAACGCTTCAGGAAGTTCTGGGAAGGTGCGATGGAGAGCGCCGAAGCGTTGCGCGAGGTCAATAGCATGCGATTGCGTCCTGTTCATGATGACAAGCCGCTGCGCACCATTATCACACAGGTTACGGGCGGCTAACTCACTCATCTGTCCTGATCCTACCAGGAGAACGCATGCCTTATTGAGTTTGGGGAATACTTGTCGCGCCAACTGCACAGCGACATGGCTGATTGAAGTAGCATTGCGACTGATGCCAGTCTCACTTCGTGCGCGCTTACCCGTTGTCAGGGCAGCACGAAAGAGCGCTGATGTAATTGGTCCCGCGTAGCCGCCGCCTTGCGCAACTTCCAGGGCATCTGCTACCTGACCTTGAATCTGTGGTTCGCCTGGTACCAGCGAATACAAACCACTTGTGACACCAAAGAGATGTGACACCGCCTGCTCGTCAACAAAGCTATAGCAATACGATTGTAGCTCCGATAACGCCACGTCACGCGCTTCGCTTAACACTTGCAGCAGGCTCGCCACTCCCTCACTTGATTCTGAACAAACGCCATAGAGTTCTATACGGTTGCAGGTCGAGAGCAAAATGCTCTCCTGCACTACTTGCTGTGAAATCCTGAGTACCTGGGATACCTGACGTGGTGAACATGCTAGCCGTTCACGAAATGCTATAGGTGCAGAAGTATGATCAACCCCGACAACGATGATATGCACGCGAACCTCATAAATCTTCAAAAATGTAAGTAGTTCACTAGAGATTTTAGCGTTTTTTTATGAATAGTCAAGGGTACAAAGATGCGAATTCTATCAGACAAACCCTGTATTTTTTTTCAGGTACCCGCGTCAGTCCATAGCGCTCTTTAACCAATGAATTAGATCATCCGTAGGTGTATGGATGTCCCACATCATCATGCAAGCGTGCGGCGAAACGAGCGTGCTCCCTCTGCCTGCCTGGTCCACGATGTCCTGGCCCTGACCCACTGACAATGTGGGTCATCCATACAGTAGGTGCCGATTGATGACTCTGTTGGGAAATTTTGTCCGTATGTCTGAACATCAAGCCACCTCCTGCTCCTGCAAGCGTGCGAACGGGGATTTCGGACGGGCAGGACGGCTGGGTTTGCCCAAGGATTGAGCATACAGATGAGCCGAAATGCGCTTCAGATTGAGACCGGCCGCAATGGCCACATGGTGCAGATGCGTTTTGGGCTGCCCTTGATAGGGAGTCCGTCGCAGTCGCGTTGTGCGCACAGCTTGCGAGATCGTGCCTTCGATGCCCGCACGCCGTCCATACTGCTGCACAAAGGCTGGAGTGCGTTGCACGCTGCGACGCTCGACCAGGGCCGCGTGCACCTCTGGAGGCGAGAGGGTGAGCGTGCGGCCCTCTTGCCCCCGCGTACACTGGGCTTGCACAGGACAGCGGCGGCAGGTCGCCGCC
>VBHS01000170.1 GCA_005881295.1 Chloroflexota bacterium | reverse complement strand
CTACCTGGGCGAGGTGATTCGCGACGGCGTCCTCTACTTCAACCCCAAGGCCCTGGACCATCTGCGCGGTCTGACCCTGCCCATGCGCTTCAGAGGGCTGCTGATCCAGGTCACCCTCCAGGACGGCCATCTGCGGGTCGGCGCCGAGGTCGATAGCCTGAACCGATCGGTGAAAGTGGGTGTCGGAGACCAGGTCCGGGAGATCAGGTCCGGGGAGAGCTACACCTTCGACCTCTGAACGGGACCACGGCCTCACATCCCAATGAGAAGTGGGCTGGTGACATCACCGCGATTTTCTGTTGTAGTTGTGCGCGGTGTTTGTCGCGTAGCTAGGATTTCAGGATGGGAAGTCCCATACCTTCTGTGCGGGTGCGATGGTGGCCATCAGTTTCCTGGATCCCGCCCTCTGGATATACCAGCTTTGCTTCGCGTTCAGGCAACAGGCTCGCCACTTCTTTCAAAACAGCATCCAGGAACTGGTCTTCAGGAACGGTCTTTATCACTTCACCTTTGCGGAAGATTACCCCTCGACCTTTGCCGCCAGCCAGGCCTACATCGGCATCCCGCGATTCTCCGGGGCCATTGACGACACAGCCCATGACTGCGACATGAATGGGAGTCTGGACTTTGGAAAGCCGCTTCTCTACTTCATTGGCAACCTGGATGACATCGATCTCGACGCGTCCACACGAGGGGCAGGAGACAAACGTGACACCACGATTACGTAGTTCGAGAGATCGTAAGATCTCGTATGCCACCGGTATCTCCTCTTCTGGTTCTGCGCTCAGGCTAACTCGTATAGTATCACCAATGCCATCGGCGAGTAACAACCCCAGACCAACAGATGATTTTACCGAACCTGTAATGAGAGTTCCAGCTTCCGTAATGCCAAGATGTAAGGGATAATCTGAGCGTTGTGCGAAGCGGCGATAGGCTTCTACCGCGGTAAGCACGGTGGAGGATTTTAGCGAGACTTTGATCTCGTGAAAATCCAGTTCCTCGCACCAGCTAATATACTCCAGGGCCTTGGTGACCATACGCTCTGCCAGGTGCTCACGCTCTATACGTCGAGCCTCGGTCGGATCGGTACGCTCCAACACACCATCATCGCGCAGACGGACTTGTATACGCTGCATTTGCCCTCGCTGATCGAGAGCGTCAATCGAACCTGAGTTGACGCCGATGCGCATAGCGATGCCTCGCTCTTTACACGCGGCCACAATCTGTTCAAGCGACTTACGGCCGTTAATCAGATTACCTGGATTAATACGGACACAATCTATGCCTTGACGTATGGCTTCCAAAGCCAACGAGTGTTTATAGTGAATATCGGCCACCAGCGGGATGTGGATTCGCTTTTTGATCTCGCCAATAGCGAGGGCATCCTCTTTCTCAGGCACAGCTACTCGCACGATTTCACAGCCAACATCTTCAAGGCGATGGATCTGTGCTACTGTGCTTTCTACATCGCGCGTGTAGGTGGTTGTCATGGATTGAACCGCGATGGGCGCATCGCCCCCTATAGCTACATTGCCGACATGAATTTGCCGGGATTTCCGTCGCATAACTCTACTACTCCATTGATTTGCTTCGCTAAGGCAGCAAATTCCTAACATCAAAAAATGTGATCACAACCATCAAGGTAAGCAGCATCAGCATACCAGCAAAATTAATCATGCCTTCGACTTCCGGTCTCAGCCGCTTGCCACCACGTAGAACTTCAATCAACACAAGTACGACGCGGCCGCCGTCCAAAGCGGGGAAAGGCAATATATTGATAATTGCCAGGTTCAGGCTTAATACCGCCGTCAAGCTAAGTATAGGCCACCAGCCCTCACTAGGGACGCTTTGAGCAACTTCCCCTGTGATTCTTACTATACCTACAGGTCCTGCGACTTGAAACGGGAGAGCACCTGTAATCATCTGTCCAATAGCCCGCAGGAAGTCTGTCGTTATCTGGAAGGTGTATTGTACTCCTCTAAGAGGAGCTTGCCAGACCGGTATACTGTCAAAGACAACCTTTCCACCTGCCTCGATCCCCATTGGCCCCTGACCTGCCGGTGGATGCTCGCGAACATTCACCGTCGTCGAGATGAGTACTGCCGAACCAAGGCGCCGGATCTGCAAGGTGACCGGCACTGTCGCGTGTTGATTCTTGTCGGCCTGAAGTTCGGTATTTACAATGGACTGGAGATCGGAGAAAAATTTGACAGGTTGATTATTAGCTGAGACGATGGTATCACCAGGACGTATACCGGCGGTCGCAGCGGGAGAAACCGGGACGACCTTGCCGATTTGCGGAACGAGATTTGGTTCGCCGAAACCAAAGGCAAAGGTGAATAATACCATTGCTAACAAAACATTCATGGTGACACCGGCAACTAGCACGATGAGCCGTTTGCCAGCTGATTTTGCAGCAAAACTCTGCGAGTCGTAGTTGCCACTTTCGTCGTTGATATCCCCATTCTCTCCAGGCATACGCACAAAACCACCGATGGGAATAAGGTTGATGGAATAAATGGTATGATTAGATTTGGAAGTATCTGGTGCGCTCACGCCGCCACTGGTGCCGCTAAACGGAGTCTGCTTCCGCGAGCCATAGGTATCCTCTTCATACCGTTTCCCCCCCATCCAGATGACCTCCCATCCCCCTTCATCGCGCTGGCGGAGCCCCACTATGCGAGGAGGAAAACCTATTCCAAACTCTTCGACACGAATACCCGCCCATTTTGCCGTTATAAAGTGACCAAATTCATGCACAAGCACGAGCAACCCAAAGACTGGAATGGCTGCTAGCAAGTACCAGTTATTCATAATGCTTCATATCCTCGTTCATTTATATCGTAAAATGCGACATAATTATTTCACGTGTTGCTTGTCTCGCCCAGGCGGTTGCCTCTAAAATCGCAGCGATATCTGGCTGTTCGACGGATCGATGTTGCTCCAGAACAGCTTCTATCAGTTCCGCGATACGCGAGAACTCGATCTTACCACCCAGAAAAAGAGCAACGGCCTCCTCGTCCGCTCCCACAAGGACACTGGGATAGGTTCCTCCACCCCTGGCCGCGTCCAGAGCCAGGCGAAAGCAGGGGAAGCGGGTTTCATCAAGCGCTTCAAAATTGAGTTGGCCCACATCTGACCAGTGTAACTCGCGCACAAGTCCCTTCCCGGCAGTATTGAGTCGCGCGGGATAACTCAAGGCATCGAGGATGGGGAGATGCATACTCGGCAAGCTCGCTTGCATTTTGAGCGAACCATCGACAAACTCGACCATAGAGTGAATGATACTCTCAGGGTGAACAATTACGTCGATACGTTCATATGGAATTCCAAAGAACCAATGCGCCTCCAATATCTCCAGGCCTTTATTCATCAGCGTCGCAGAGTCTACCGTAATCTTGGGACCCATACGCCATGTAGGATGTGCAAGGGCTTGCTCCACCGTCACTGAACGGATTTGTTCAAGTGTAGCACGACGGAAAGGGCCGCCCGAAGCCGTAAGTAGTAAACGGTTGACCTCTTTCGACTGCTCACCGCGAAGGCATTGCCAGATGGCGCTGTGCTCGCTATCTACCGGTAGGATGGACACACCTGAGCGCTGCGCTTCTTGCATGACCAGGTGGCCCGCCATGACCAGTGTTTCTTTATTTGCAAGAGCGATAGTTTTCCCCGCCCGGATAGCTGCGAGAGTTGGCTCAAGCCCCATCAACCCGGAGGTAGCGGCGACAACGATATCTGCCTGTGGATGTGTCGTGACCTCTAATAGTCCCTGCTCACCGAGCACTACATTGGGAAATGCGGCCCGGGCAGCAGCTTCTACCGATGGTGTATCTGCAAAGCAGGCAACCAGTGAAGGTTCAAATTCCCGCGCCTGTTGTTCCAGCAGCGAAACATTACTTCGTGCAGCCAGGGCTACAATACGGAAATATTCAGGAAAACGGCGCACTACGTCCAGCGTTTGCTGACCGATCGAGCCCGTGCTACCGAGTAAAGCAATGTTTTTGGGAAATTGAGTCATCTTTTCTTCTATCTACAGGGAAAACTCACACATAGTATCACATATCAAAATATACGTTTGTTTGCCTGGCATAGTTTTTTGGGTTCAGTTACTCTCTCAAAGAGATGATATACTTTCTTCTACATTATAGCACGGGTGATACAGCGCCTGAAGGACCTATTTCCCCACAAACTGAGAGAAGACATAGACGACAATGACCACAAACAATAAACTGTCGATGCGATCAAGCATTCCTCCGTGCCCGGGCATAATATTTCCGCTGTCCTTGACATTGGTCTGACGTTTAATCAGGGACTCTGCAAGGTCACCTAAGACAGCGGCTACTCCAATTAGAATTCCCAGCACGATTGCTAGATACCAGGGAACCCCCAGGGGTATAACAGTAATGAGCAAGGAAGCCACGATTGATAGGACCATGCCTCCAAAGCCTCCTTCCCATGTTTTAGCGGGGCTGATACTGGGAGCGAGTTTATGCCTGCCGAAATAGTGCCCGGTAAAAAAAGCAGCAGCATCAAAACCCCAGGTTCCCAGTAAAACGACGAGTACCCACCAGGCGCCACTGGGCAAATAAAACCAGGCGCCATTAGCCCCTGCCACAAGGAAAAGGACACTCAGCCCAAGGCTTACTACAATAAGTGGACGATGCCCCGAATGAAGCATCATGTTATGAAGTTCAAGGGTACCAAGCAGGACGACGAGCAGCGTCGCGGCAAATGCCCACCAACCGCCAAACCAGACAACGACAAGCACGAGAGGAATAGCAATAATTGCGGTCAGCCAGCGCTGACCGAGAGAAATACGCCATTGCCTGTTAGTCTTCTTCTGTGCACCCGATGGTGGATTATCTTCAGTTGCGCCTTGCAAGCATCTATTCTCCCTGCGCGACAGTGGTCGGAGGAACAGCGATGCGGCCAAAACGTCGTTGCCGGCGATGGTAGCTATCTAAAGCCTGGCGTAAATCTTCTCGTCCGAAATCAGGCCACAGTGTTGGCGTCGCATAATATTCACTGTAGGCCGATTGCCACAGCAAGAAGTTGCTGACACGCATTTCCCCTGCTGTGCGAATAACCATGTCCGGGTCTGGCAGATCGCGTGTATACAGGTAGGAACTGATCAGTTCTTCCGTTATGGCATCAGGATTACGTCCATCAGCAATGATGTGACGAATGGCGTCCACCAGTTCAGCACGTCCACCATAATTAAAACAGACGTTCAGGCCGATGCGGGTATTGTCGCGAGTAAGCTCAACGGAGTCCCGTACAGCTTTCTGAATATCAGGAGAGAGGTCTTGTAAACGGCCAAGATGGCGCAAGCGCACACCATCGCGGTGCAATTTCTCCAAATCCGAGCGAATTGTCTCCCAGAAGAGACGCATCAGACCATCAACTTCTGCACGCGGCCGTCCCCAATTCTCGGTTGAAAAAGCATACACGCTCAGCATTTCGATGTTCTCATCAGTAGCACACTCAACGACCCGGCGTAATGCATTTACACCCGCCTTATGGCCGGCCAGACGAGGCAAGTGACGTTTGGTCGCCCAGCGCCCATTGCCATCCATAATGATAGCCAGGTGGCGGAGTGAGCGAGAAGCTTGCTTTGATGTCGACAGCGAATCCGCAATAGCCTGCGATTGCACCTTTCTTTTCCCCTGTGAAGAGGAAAAGAGATCTTGTATCTTGGCCAAAATTTAGACCTCCAGAATCTCCAGTTCCTTGGTTTTCCCGACCTTGTCCATCTCGTCGATGTAGCGATCGGTGAGCTTCTGTAGCCGTTCGGAGCTACGTTTTAGCTCATCCTCGGTAATTTCTTTCTTTTTTTCACGATCACGTAACTTGTCTTGCGCGTCACGACGTACGTTGCGAATCGCAACTTTATGTTCATCCAACTTTTTATGGAGAGTTTTCACCATTTCGCGGCGGCGTTCCTCATTGAGAGGAGGAATATTGAGGCGAATAACCTGTCCATCATTATTGGGGTTGATACCCAGATCAGATTTTTGAATTGCCTTTTCAATATCGTGAAGCAGTCTCCGTTCATACGGCTGAATGACTATCAGGCGCGCCTCTGGAACGGAAATCTGGCAAACCTGGTTGATCGGAGTTGGAGCCCCGTAGTAATCAACCTGGATACGATCCACCAGGGCCGCACTGGCGCGACCAGTACGAATAGCGGATAAATCCTGTCGCAGGGCCTCAACAGCCTTTTGCATACGTCGTTCTGCATCCTCGAAAATATCTGCTGCCATTGCAATGCTCCCTTGTAGGGACACTCCTCACGGGTGCCCCTGTAATCCGAGCGGCTCCAGAGCCGCCCCTAGCGTACATCCCACCAGGGCTCTTCCATATCATGAACGAGCGAACCACGCTTCTCACCGCGTATGATAGCTTCTAAAGCACCTTCTTGATTGAGGTCAAAAACCACAATTGGAAGGTGGTTATCCTTGCACAGTGAAAGCGCGGTGCTGTCCATGACTTTTAGCCCCATATTCAGCGCCCGCATATAGCTCAACTCCTCGAACTTGCGGGCATCCGGGTTACGCATGGGATCATCGTCATAGACACCATCCACTTTTGTCGCTTTCAGTAAAACCTGGGCATTGAGTTCGACTCCACGCAAAGCAGCAGCGGTATCAGTCGTAAAAAACGGATTACCACTTCCTGCAGCCAGAATCACGATACGTCCCTTTTCCAGGTGACGCTGCGCGCGACGGCGAATAAACGGTTCAGCCACTGGCGGCATTTCGATGGCCGTCTGAACTCTAGTTACCATACCCAACTTTTCCATAGCATCCTGCAATGCCAGCGAGTTCATCACGGTCGCCAGCATACCCATGTAATCGGCAGTAGCGCGATCGATACCTGTCGCGGCGGCGTCTGCCCCACGCCAGATATTGCCACCACCAGTAACAAGTGCCACCTCTACACCCAAATCATGCACGCGCTTGATCTCGCTTGCGATGCGGCGCACCATCTCAGCATCTATACCAAACCCGACGTGTTGCGAACAGAGCGCCTCACCACTCAACTTAAGCAGGATACGTTTATACGTAAGGGATGAAGTCTTTTGAGACATTA
>VBHS01000169.1 GCA_005881295.1 Chloroflexota bacterium | reverse complement strand
GAGCTCGATTTTCCAGGGGGCCTGGACCAAAGAAAGATGAAATGAGCGGCTGCGGCATGGGGCGTATGCCACGGGGTGGAAGAAATTTGAGCCGGCGTGGGACGTTATCATCAGGGCGAAACGAGCTTCGAGTATGTTGCCAGTTCTAGACACAATTCTGGCAGCTTTTGGACGTCATGTATCCCAAAGGATGGGAAAGGAAATGCCACTATAAGGAAGGTGGAGGGGCGATCAACTGGCATTCCTTTGCTACAATGTATTTATAGCAATTACATGCTGAAGGTACTTTATTATTGCAATAAATGCATCTGCTTTGTTTAGAAGGGAGGGTGACTCTAGAAGAGTAGAGCGTAAGATGAAAAGGAAGTTTTTGATTATTCTTACTGCTGTGCTGGTTGGTGGTATATTATTGGCTGCGTGCCAGGTTCATATAGGTGGAAGTGGGCAGCCGACAGTGACTGCGACTTCGCCGGTGACACCCACGTCGTCCTCTGGGTTCCGTCCAGAAACGGTACTTGGTATAGCGGGGGATCCCCACCTTTCTTTTCCAGGCATTCCATGGGTGCGACTGGGCTACCCGACCTGTGGCTCTGGACCTGTGAATAGTCCGGTTGGTCAGATGCTGAAGAGTACGATACAGGGTTACCATAGCCAGGGCGTTCATGTCATGCTTACGTACTGTCAGAGCAGAGATAGCCTCTTTGATACGAATCGGCTCAACGATGCGGCGCTGGGAGGGGCAGATGCTGTGCAGTGTGGCAATGAGCAGATGAAGCAGAGTACTGCGACCACATATGTCACTCCGGAGAACTTTGCCAGGTTTTTTGATCTTTGCCAGAGTGCCATGCACGCGGTGCGACCCGGTATCCCTATTATTCTCGGAGCGATGGATCCGCTGGTGGTTCCTGACGATAATGCAAAATTGGCGGACCAGGTTCATTATCTCGATGCGATGCAGTCTGCTATGAACAGTTCGGTGCATCCGGGAGGCAATTGGGACTGGCACTCACAAATTTTGGGTCTGATCGATAGCTGGCATAATGGCTATCCCAGCGCGGCTATCAATAATCTCTACCAGCTTTTTACCTACTGGGCGCAGCAACTCCATGTCGGTATGCAGAGTGGCAATTTAGGTAAACACCTCTGGGTGATAGAGGGTACCGGTTGCGTGAACAGCTGCGGTATTGACACCAGCAATGCGCGTGAAGTGGCTATCTCACATATTCTGACGCTGACCACCGATGTGTTGACGACGATGAAGTATCATGTACCTTTCTTTTACTTTAGTGGCAAGGACTTCTACATTGGTCGAACGTTCTGGCCGCTAGGTATCCTCGATGTGAATGGTCATCCGAAGCCGCTGCGCCAGGATCTCCCGATGGGTGCGCGTACTCTGGAGATGACCTGCTCTTCTGGAAAGGTACGTGTGGTTGATCAAGAGCAGTTGTTGGCGAAGCTCTATAGTGGTTGTACATTGCCGGCGAATTATGTCGGTATACTGGAAAGCTGAGATGGGCAGATCAGGTGGTTTTCAGGGTTGTCAGCATTGACCGAAAGGTCGCTTCCATTTGCTGACGACGTTGTGGCGGGAGATTTAAAACAGAGGAGCATGATATGACATGGGAGACCTATCTCGAAGAGCAGCAACTTCGCTACCAGGATGAGTTGCTACAATTCCTCAGCATTCCCAGCATTTCGGCACTGCCTGAGCATGCCGGTGATGTTCAGCGGGCAGCCCAATGGGTCGCACACCGCCTCAGAGGTGCTGGCCTGGAGGGCGTGCAAGTCCTGCCGACGGCTGGACACCCTGTTGTCTACGGGCAGTGGCTGCACGCGCCTGGGAAGCCGACGGTGATGATTTATGGTCATTTTGATACCCAGCCTGCTGACCCATTGAACCAGTGGACGAGCCCACCCTTTGAGCCAGAGGTGCGCGATGGCCGGGTATACGCTCGTGGTGCATCGGACGATAAGGGCAACATGCTCACTCCTATCCTGGCCGTCGAAGCCCTGCTCAAGGCAGAGGGAGCCTTGCCCGTCAACGTGAAGTTCTTTCTGGAGGGGCAGGAGGAAATCGGGAGCCCCCAGTTGCCGACCTTGATCGCGAACCAACGGGATCTGCTGGCCTGCGACCTCGTGCTCAGCGCCGACGGGGGCCAGTACAGCGAGGATCAACCCGGGCTGCTGATTGCCTTCAAGGGCCTCACAGGTGTGCAGATTGACGTGCGAGGAGCAAGGACCGATTTGCATTCCGGTGTCTATGGCGGGGCCGTTGCCAATCCCATCCATGCCATGGTGCATCTCCTTGACTCTATGCACAGTCCCGAGGGCAAGATTCTGGTCGAGGGCTTCTACGACGCGGTTGTGCCGCTTTCGGCAGAAGACCGCGCCGACATCGCTGCTGTGCCGTTCGATGAGAAGACGTATAAAGAGGCAATCGGCGTCGATGCCCTCGTTGCCGAACCTGGTTACACGCCGCAGGAGCATCTCGCGGGACGGCCTACCCTGGAGGTGAACGGCATCTGGGGTGGTTTCCAGGGCGAGGGTATCAAGACGGTGCTCCCTAATGAGGCGCATGCCAAGATTACCTGCCGACTGGTAGCCAACCAGGATCCCGCCAACATCGTTGATCTCATTACCAGGCACGTCGAGCGCTATACGCCGCCGGGAGTGCGGACAACAGTTCGCTCACTCCCAGGTGCTGCCAGACCATACTTGATTCCTGTAAACCACTGGGGCAATCGGGTCGCCGAAGCCGTGCTTACGGAGGTATACGGCAAGGCTCCTTATTATATACGACTGGGTGGAAGCATCCCTGTCTGCGAGCTGTTCCTCGACATGCTGGGGGCCCACACCGTGAATTTTGGCTTTGCGCTCATGGATGAGCAGTTTCATGCTCCCGATGAGTTTTTCCGGCTGAGCAGCTTCAGGCGTGGGCCAGTGGCCTATGGCAAGATCCTGCACAGGCTGGGGGAGAGGTGAAAGGGGAGTAGACATTTGGAGATAATACCTGTCATCCTGAGCGCAGCGAAGGATCTGGGCGTCCATCTCGCCAGATCCTTCGCTGCGCTCAGGATGACATGCTGGACACCGCTCGAGACGGCTCACTGGAAATCTTCTCTCCAAATGTCTACAAGGGGAGCCTTTTGCTTGACAGATCTCCTTTTCTTTCAAAAAGCCGTTCCTAGCCTTAGAAGCAATCAACGACCTGCCGGCTCGGTTCGTAATGGGATGGTAGGTTTGGTCAATGCCATTCGTCCTTGAGCAATCCAAAGTAGTGTTCGTCCCAGAAACGGCCGCGGAAGTAAAAACGCAGGCGCAGCGTTCCCTCATGGGTAAAGCCAAGCTTCCGCAACAGGCCTTTAGAGCGCTCATTGATATCGTCGGTTACCGCTTCACTGCGATGCAATCCTAGCTCAGTAAACGCAGAGGTGATAATGGCGGACATCGCTTCGGTCATAATGCCCTGCCTCCAGAAGGCGCGATTGAGCTCGTAGCCAGTTTCGGCGCGATGAAAGCCTTCATCGAAAAGATAGAATTTGAGGCGCGGAAACTGTGTGAACATTGCATCGATGGTCATTGGAAATGCTCCTTGGTGGTAGCAAGCCGTGTTGCCTGCATTGTATCATACATGCGAAGGATGGAGACACTGTTCTTGTTGAATCTTTATGCTTGTTTGGAGATTTGCTATGCTTGCTATCAAAGATGAGATCTTTGAAGGGCTCTTCCCATTTGCCCCACATTATTACTCTCATCATGGAATGGAAATGCACTATGTAGATGAAGGAAGCGGTGAGCCTGTGGTGATGGTGCACGGCGATCCGACATGGGGGTTTCTGTATCGCAATTTTATTCCACTACTCTCTCAACGCTATCGTTGCATTGTGCCGGATCAGATGGGCATGGGTAAGTCGGCTGTGCCGCAAGAACGGTCACTGTACCGGCTCGAGCAGCATCGAGCTAATCTCGAAGCCTTGCTGCTAGACCTCAATTTGCATGATATTACGCTTGTGCTCCACGATTGGGGAGGACCTGTGGGATTCGGTTTTGCCACACGGCATCCAGAGCGGATCAAGCGCCTGGTTTTGATGAACACATGGGCTTTTGCTCCCTGGCTTGGAGGTCCATTTCCCCGCCTGTTGGAGATCATCCGTTCAGAACGAGGAGAGGCGTTTGTGTTGAAGAGGAACGGGTATCTCGAACCCGCTCTTTTGGGGACAACCTACCATAGTGAAAAGATGACAACGAGCGTTTTGGAGGCATACCGCGCCCCCTTCTCTACTCCAGAATCACGGCTTGCTATGCTATGCTGGTCACGAGATATTCCTGTGCAGGAAAGCGACGTGTCCTATGCAGAAATGAAGTACATCGAGAAGGGGCTGTCCCAGTTCAGCGAAATACCCATCCTGCTAGTATGGGGGATGCAAGACCCGGTGCTTTCCCCATCAGTGTTGCAGCGCTGGCAGCAGTTGTACCCACAGGCAGTAACGTATGAGCTCGAGGATGCAAGTCATTTTTTGCAGGAAGATGCACCGGAACGCATTGTGCAGTGTATCGAGACGTTTTTGAAAGCTAACCCGTAGGGCTCAAAAAAGGAGGCCTGAGAGAGAACCCCCTGGTGTATCACGATGTTGATTGCTTTGCTGCTCCCAGCACTGGTTTGGAGGGGATCGAGCTTGGAGCGTGGGCACGAGTGAAGCGCACGATATGGGCTCTCGCCTGCCACGCTTCAGGCAGCCGTCGTCCAAATGTTTGCCAGACGTGTATCATGTTCGGCCATACCTCCAACTCGACGGGGACGCCTGCCTCACGCGCATACAGGGCAAAGCGCCGCGCGTCGTCCAGGAGAATGTCCTCCGAATGAGGGCCGTTTATGGCCTCTTTTCATTGTAGACTTGGAGGAAATAGAGTAAGAACAGCGAGCA
>VBHS01000168.1 GCA_005881295.1 Chloroflexota bacterium | reverse complement strand
CTGGTGGGCGATGAGCAGATCACAGGTAGGACAGTAGCGGCACGTCTTATTGAGCAGCATTGGCTGCTTCGGGTCCACATGGATGAACAGCGGGAGCTTGCGCTGCCGGGTTTTGTTGCCGCATTGTGGGCAACTCGTGAACCGCACGTCTTGATAGGGATTGAGAAAGAAGCGGTACCGCGGTGCCTGCTTCCCTAATTGTTTCATGGTTCCTCTTCTTTCAACCTGGCAAGAAAACTCGTCAGTCGCCCCAACGCTGCCGTCTCCGGCTTTCCAACTCGTGGCTTTGCTGCTTGTGCATCTTCTGTCATACTTCTCTCCTATCTACCATCAGGCCTCTTGATGTAGCCTAGCTATGTTTATCATACGCTACGAATGCTCGAAGGTAAATACATGGTCTATTGTGCCTATGCCGAAAGGTCAACTCTGAACAATTTCCCGTTACGAGTTTGGTGATCTATTGCTGCCCATATTTGCCTGCACGATCCCAGGCCAAACAAAAAGAGGATTTTGCCGGTAGGCTGAAAGCGTTTGCAGAGAAGAAGACATAGATACGTCGGTATTAACGAAGCTTGATATCCCTTTCTAAGTGCTGTAGCGTATAGAGAGTATGAGAGCATATCACCAGAAGGGAGAATATCATTCATGCAGTACAGACGGTTGGGACGCGCAGGTGTGCGCGTCAGTACTATTGCTCTTGGCAGTTGGTTAACCTACGGCAGCTCGGTAGCAGAAGAGGCCGCTATTCAGTGCATACACAAAGCCTACGAACTTGGCATCAACTTCTTTGACACCGCCAATGCTTATAACCGCGGCGCGGCCGAGAAGGTGGTTGGGGGTGCCCTGAGAGATTACTCGCGCGACTCCTTTGTTTTGGCAACGAAAGTCTATTTTCCGATGGGAGAGGGGCCAAACGATCGCGGGCTCTCTCGGAAACACATTATGGAACAGTGCCACGCCAGCTTGCGCCGTCTCGGAACTGACTATATCGACTTGTACCAGTGTCACCGTTACGATACCGAGACCTCGCTGGAAGAGGTACTCCGTGCGCTTGACGATCTCGTCACCCAGGGCAAAGCGCTGTATGTAGGTGTATCCGAGTGGTCAGCGGTACAAATTGACGATGCAGTCTACACGGCACGCGAGCTCAACCTGGACAGGATCGCCTCAAACCAGCCCGTCTATAACATGCTCCAGCGCTATATTGAGCGCGATGTGCTGCCGCTATGTGAGCGTGAAGGTATCGGTCAGGTGGTCTTCTCACCGCTCTCGCAGGGCATCCTCACAGGCAAATACAAGCCCGGTCAGCAGCCACAGCAGGGTACGCGTGCGGCTGATCCTGAAGCAGGGTCCTTCATGCAAGATTTAATGAATGATAAGGTGCTGACTGCCGTGCAAAATTTGCAAACACTGGCGCAACAAAACGGCTACACGCTCTCCCAAATGGCTCTGGCCTGGGTGCTGCGAAAGCAGATTGTCAGCGCAGCATCCGGCTTGAGCTCCCCTGAAATAAGGATGGGATAATCGTTTTCATGGGTTCTGGTGCGTGGAGAGTGCATGAATTACTGTTGGCGAATGACAGAAAGAGTGCAACGCAACTGCATTGCCTGAACAGGACGACCGCAAGGGATCGCCCCTACTATACCACGGGCTTGGCAAGCCGATTCGTCGTATAGTAGGGGCGATCCCTTGCGGTCGCCCTGGCTCCTGAAGTTAACGTCTGTAGGGGCGATCCCTTGCGGTCGTCCTGGGGTGGGGCTACATCACGGGGGCGGTTTCGTACACCGAAATCTGGGCACCACCCTGCAAAACTGGGCAGCGCCTGGCCATCTCGACTGCCTCATCCAGCGAATCCGCCTTAATAACGGAGTAACCACTGGCCAAACTTCCCACTGCGCCGTCACTGACTGTTCCGTCGCTCGCGATGCGTTTTGCCTTCGGGGTAAACGGATTGCCCGCGTCGACAAGGGCGCTCCCGAGTCCACCGAACCAGGCCTCCCACGCTTTCATGACTGCTGCCTGTTCGGCTTGAGTCTCGGGCATGCTGCCACCGCTATAGAGTAGTACAAAATTCGCCATTGTTGTTCCTCTTTCTTCTCACTGAATTTTTAAAGGGCTTCAACTTTGCCCTTCTAGTAAAACGACGAATGACACCTGGCTAAATCGACATCATTATGAAGTTTAACTAGTAAATCTGGATAGCAGAACGTCTAAAGCCAGTGAGGTCCGGCAGTTCGTAACAGGGTCGTAACGCTTTCGAGACGATTGCACCATAATATGGTAATATGCGTAATGCAGAATCCTTCTTTCGCTTTTGAAAGCTTAACACATCGACTCAACAGGAGCAGCTACATGCACTCTCCATTCAGATTGGCGGAGAACACGGCAAGTGCGGGCACGGCGCACCGGTTGGCCTGGGTGGTCTGGGGCATCTGCGCGTCCTTAATTCTCTCAGCGACTGTGATCGGGTGCCTGGAGGTAAGAAACCTGTTGCGGGACGTCAATATCATCTGCACGGGCATCGCTTTCGTCCTTTTTGGCACGGTTGGCGCTCTGATTGCCTGGCACCGCCCCCGGAACACTATTGGCTGGATCTTTTGTACTATCGGCATAGGAACAGGGATTACCGATTTTAGCGCGGCTTATATGGCGTATGGTACAGTAAAAGGGCACTTGCCGCTGCCAGGAACTGATGTATTCAACTGGCTGGGAAATACCATCTGGCCGCTCAACTGGGTCTTGTTCCTTGTATTTCTGCCACTCCTCTTCCCCGATGGTCGCCCGCTCACGCGACGCTGGCGCATTGTCGGCTGGCTAGCAGCAGTTCTAGCGTTCCTCTCCATAGTGGTGAGCTGGCTGTCCGATTTGAATGTGGAAATGTTCGAGAAGGTCATTCCCGCCAGTTTCTGGAGTTCTCTGAGCGACAATATCAATCTCCTGGTGTTACCTCTTAGCATTGCAGCGCTTGTTTCACTGGTCCTGCGCTTCATCCGTGCGAAGGGACGCGAGCGCCAGCAGATCAAGTGGTTAACCTATGGTACTGCCATCATGGCTGTGCTGATATTCGGCGGTTTTTTTGTCTGGAATGATACAACCAATATAACTTTTGATCTCGCCATCATGTTCCTCCCACTCAGCATTGGAATTTCCATCCTCCGTAATCAGCTCTACGATATCGACCGCCTGATCAGTCGCACATTGATCTACCTGCTGCTCTCGGCTCTGCTGGTGCTGACCTACCTGGCGCTGGTCTTCGGCCTCCAGTTTGTCCTCCAGGGGATCACCCGGAACTCGCCGGTGCCAATTGTCGTCTCGACGCTGGTCGTCGCGGCGCTCTTCCAACCCCTGCGCAAGCGCATCCAGGCCATTATTGATCGTCGCTTCTATCGCCGCAAATATAACGCGGAACGGGTGCTGACCAGCTTCGGTGCGACTCTGCAAAACGAGCTCGACCTGACGCAGTTGAGCGAACAGTTGCTCGCAGTGGTACAGGAGACGATGCAGCCAACACATATCTCTTTGTGGTTACGCGAGTCCGATCTCAAGAACAAACGCCATCCCAACGTGTAACGAAGAGAGCGAAAATCTCACACACCATTCACTGGTAGCCAGACAGGATGAATCAGCCACAGAAGTGCCAATAGCAGCAATACGACCCCTATTTTTGCAACCAGATACCGGCATATGGGCTCAGGGTAATCTTACCTTCTCCATATTCAATTTTATGAAAACTAAGCATCTCTTCGTAATCTTTGTGCGGTGCAATAGTAATCTTAACACATTGAGGTTTATCTGTTATATTCACTAAAACAAGGAGTTCAGATATGCCAAAATGGTACGTTGCTGCAAATACACCGGCGGGGGATGTCAATCTCTGCGGCCAGACGTTCAAAAACTCCCTTAAAGCTTGTCGCTTAACAATTATTTTGGAAAGCTTCTCCATAATCCGTTTGCCTTTGGCCGAGTTAAGCTCCTCTGCTGTAATCTTGCCACGATTGATATTCCTGGTATCTTTTCTCAGTTGCGGTGGAAGTTTATCAAGTGGAATATTGGTCTTTCCTATTTCATCTCCATATGGAATGAGCACACCACCTGGAAGGGACGCAACTAAGAAGTATGCGTTTAAGAACCTTGTTTCATCTCTTCCAAGCAATGAGTATGTTCTCCCGGAAATGCCATACCCTTCTCGAAACGGCTCTCCATACTTCGTAAGTGCGTTTTTTACATCACTGAGCAGCGGGTCCTGCAGATAAGCAAGGCTTAATTCGTCATGATTGCGCAGAAAATTAATCCAATCAGCATGTACAGGAATCTCATATAATTCATCTAGCTTTTGCCAGATAAAGGTTGCATCTTGTTCTACCAGGGCAACCCAAAGGTACGTGCACAGGTGAAAGTTGTATGCTAAATGTGTCTGTTTGAAATGTGTATAACCAAGGTAACGAGTAATTACTTGTATCCTTTCATATGTCTCAACAATAAAAACGCATTCAGGATTGATAGATTCCGCAACAGATCTAAATGCAGCTGTCAATTGATGCGTAAATTCGTTGTCTTCATCAGTTTGTTTATACGCGCCTTTGCCGACAAAAGGGATTGCATCAAGACGAAAATTAAATCCCAGGCTGGCCCAAAACACAATAATCTTTGCGAACTCAAGAAAAACATCCGGATTATGCCAATTGAGATCGAGTTGCTGCGGATAATACGTGTGATAATACCAATACCCGTCTTTCCCTTCTCGCCAATGCGGGATCTCCCCTGCCATCTCAGGAAAGGCAATATTCACATCTCGCACTTTACCATTGACTATGTATCGAGCCCATACAGCACTTTCTTTATGAAACTTTTCGACAAAGTGAGGCTTTGTCTTCTGTACAATGAAATACCTTCTATATTTTTCGTCCCCGGCTTGCGCTTTTTGAAACCACTCATGTTCTTCTGAAACGTGATTTGCCACAAGATCCATAAACAGACGAATACCAAGTTTTTGTGCCTCGTGTACTACGTTCCTCATATCATCCATTGTGCCTAAGTCGTCGCGTACCCTCATGTAGTCACTGACATCAAAACCTGCGTCAACGAGCGGGGAAGCAAGAAATGGCAGGATATGCAGGGCATTACTACCAAGCCTTTTGATGTGAGCAAGATGCGGTATCAACCGGGCAAGGGGCGCAGCGTTTCCATTTTCAACACCATCCGGATAGACAGCATAGAGATTGAGAAATTTATGCCACAGTAAATTGGGGTAGGGATTTTCATTGCGCGGAAAGTCTTTTGCGTAGGAGATTATTTCGCTACAAAGCCGTTCGGTGTTGTGTTTATAAAGCGGCTTTAGATACTGTTTCAGTTCATTCACCTCTTGCATGTTTTGTTCCCTTTCCTAATTCTAGATATAGCCAACCGGATGTCTCATGTTACTCACTTTTTTGGCGCAGTTGTGGCAATACATCATGTGCGTATCTTTCGAGGAAGGCACGCTGATCGGGATGAGCCGAGTGGAAGAAGAGCTGGTTGAAGCCTAAATCGATATATTGGGTAGCAAACTTGATATGATCTTCGGCGTTGGCCGAGTCACAGGCTATTTTGTTCTTAATCGTATCGAGGCCGACCACTTCTCCATTCTGCGCAGCCATGGCGGGAGTGTAAATCTTCTGGTTATAGAGGGCGGGCACATAGGCACCAGCCCAATATTTGCGCTGGTACTCAATGGCCGTTTCAAGGTCGTTGGTGTATTCAACGTTGAGTTCCACGAGCCTGGGCATATTGGCCGGGTCCTTACTGGCCTGGCGGGCTCCCTCCTCAAAGCTCTTGATGATCTGCTTGAAGGGGTCAGTCTGCCTGTTACCAGCGGTGATGATGCCATCGCCATATTTACCGGCCATCCTGGCGCTGCGAGGAGCAAAGGCGGAGTAGTAGATAGGAATAGGCGAAGCCGGAGGCGTATAGAGCCTGGCTTTTTTGGTCCGGTAGTACTTCCCTTCAAAGGTGACCTCTTTACCACTCCAAAGTTGGCGTATGAGGTCAATAGCTTCTATCAGGCGCGCCTCCCGTTCCTCATATTCAGGCCACGTAGCTGTGGATGAATATTCGTTCAGTGCTTCGCCTGTGCCAACTCCCAGGTAGGTTCTGCCTGGTGCAAAGTAGGAAAGGGTCGCCGCTGCCTGCGCAATAATTGAGGGGTGGTAACGCAGGATGGGACAGGTGATGCCGGTCCCCATGTGCATACGGCTCGTATGTGTGGCCAGAGCGCCA
>VBHS01000167.1 GCA_005881295.1 Chloroflexota bacterium | reverse complement strand
AAGCAGGAAAGGCACTACTTTCCTGCTTCTCAACATAGTAGAGAGTAAAGCTATGCTGATAAGTTTTCCCTACATCAACCGAGATACGCCTATCCACAGGCTCGACCCACGAGCCAAGTTGATACTGCTCTTCTTATTTGGGCTTGCTGCCGCGCAGACCTCGAATTTCTGGTTCATTCTGATAGGATTCATCTTTGCGGCCTTTTATTATAGCCTCGCTCAACTTAAATGGAGCGAGACGAAGCGCGTGTGGTATTTTATTATCGCCCTCAATGTCATGCTCGTGGTCTTCAATTATTTTCTCTCCGCCGGTTCAGTTGTTCAGGGCGTAGACCTTACGCATCAACATGTGCTCTTCAGCATACCTTTTATTGGTTTCAGCGGTAAACCGCCCTTCTTTGTGCCTAAACCGCTGATCTTTAGCGTAGAGAGCATCACTTTTATGATTACGCAGGGGCTGCGCAACTTCGCTATCGCCATGCTGGCCATCCCCATTCCCTTCACCACCCATCCGGGGCTGATGGGTATAGCCTTCAAAGGTATGGGAGTATCGGATAGATTTGCCTATGCGATTGATCTCTCGTTTCGTTTTCTGCCATCGGTAACGCGTGACTTTGGCACAACGCTCGACGCACAGCGCGCCCGCGGTTTTGAAATCGATAAGTTGAGCGGGGGCATCTTTAGCAAGATCGCCAAACTCGCCCCAATGGTTGTCCCAGTTGTGATCGGCTCTGTTGTGGGTGCGGAAGATATCATCAACGCCATGGAGCTGCGCTGCTTTGGCATGGGGAAACGCACCTGGCTGACTGTACTGCATCCCCGATTAGTAGATCGTGTCGTGATTACCCTCACCTTAGCCGCGTTTTTCGCGATTACGCTGCTCAATATCCTGGGCAATTTCTATAGCGCAGGCTTTTTACACGTTTTGCATGTCCAGGGCATTCCGCAGTTTTTGATACCGTAACATACAATTCAGCTTATTGACATAGCTCACCAACAAGGCGAGGAGCATGCGAATGGCGACGGTCTGTCTCCATGATAAACAGGAAATTGAGGCGATCCTGCGCGGGAATACCTTCCTCCATCTCTATGAAATTGGAGACCTGGATGACTTTTTCTGGCAGTACACCACCTGGTACGCGTTGAAGGAACAGCAGCGCATTACGCAGGTAGCATTACTCTACAGCGGGATAAGACTACCTGTGCTGCTGGGTATCACCGAGGAGCCTGGCGATAAGATGCGCGCGCTACTGAGCTCGATTAACCACTTGCTGCCCAGGCGCTTCTACGCACACCTGAGTGAAGGTCTCGCCAGCGTCTTTGCGCACGACTACCAGATAGAATCGCATGGCATCCACTATAAGATGGCGCTGCTCGATAAAGCGTCCCTGGATACTGTTGATGACGCGAGCGTTGTGCCACTCACAGTAGCGGATTTGCCCGCTCTCGAAGCATTGTACCGCGCGAGCTATCCAGGAAACTCGTTTGACCCGCGCATGTTGGAGACTGGCCGCTACTACGGCATTCGCGATGGCAGAACTATCCTCAGCGTGGCAGGAATCCATGTCTATTCTCCGCGATACCGGGTCGCGGTAGTGGGCAACGTGACGACGCATCCCGATTATAGAGGACGAGGGCTGGGGACTGCAGTTTGCGCCAGGCTGTGTAAGGAGTTGCTGCGGGAGGTCGATCATGTCGGGCTGAATGTCAAAGCCGATAATGCCAGCGCCATTGCTAGCTACGTGAGATTAGGGTTCGTGCGCATCGCGGCATACGAGGAGTTTTCTTTAAAGCTAAAAGGATACAACGAAAGTTCCGCCACAGAAAGCTAAAGGAGCAACAGCAGTGACAAAACGCTATGGCAGCCAGAGTATGATCGCACCCCTGCGTACAGTACTAGTGAAACGGCCAGACGAGGCATTCGCGGTGGATGATCATATCGCGTGGCATTATACCGCACATCCGGACCTGAAGGTAGCGCAGCAAGAACACGATGGCCTGGCGGCACTCTTGCGGCAGAGCGGAGCCGAAGTGATCTATCACGATGAGCCGCAGCCAGGGCGGGCCGATGCTATTTTTACTTTTGACCCGGCGATTGTGACTGATGCCGGGGCGATCATCCTCTCGATGGGGAAGCGACAGAGGCGGGGAGAAGAGGCAGCCATGGCGCGCCGTTTCGAGTCAATGGGCGTGCCTATACACTATACCCTGCACGGTGAGGCACGGGCCGAAGGCGGAGATCTGCTCTGGCTCGACCATGACACGCTGGCGGTGGGACTGGGTTTTCGCACCAATGCCGAGGGGCTGAGGCAACTGGGCGAGGCGCTGGCAACAATAGGTGCCTCGGTTCTACCGGTGGAACTACCCTACTACACGGGACCCGAGGCCTGCCTGCACCTGCTCTCGCTGATCAGTATCGTCGACGAACGACTGGCGGTGGTCTATCCTCCTTTGATGGCGGTACCGTTCTGGCAGGAGTTGCAGCGGCGTGACTTCCGGCTGATTACGGTGCCCGACGAAGAGTTCGCAACGATGGCAACGAATGTGCTGGCACTGGCTCCCGGGAAATGCCTGATGTTAGAGGGAAACCCGCTGACGCAGCGGAAGTTGGAGGAGGCGGGATGCGAGGTGGTAACGTATAAAGGCAATGAGATTTCGCTTAATGCTGAAGGCGGGCCAACGTGTTTGACGCGACCGGTGTGGCGGCAAGCGTGAATGAAATAAATTGATCTCAAATGATGTTACTATAAGCAGAAATACTACGGAGGAGAAGCGAGGAGGAGCCCGACTATGGAAAATTTATATGATGTGATTATAATTGGCTCGGGACCAGCTGGATATACGGCGGCGATTTATGCCGCGCGCGCCAATCTCAGCGTGCTGATGTTTCAGGGGTACCAGGTGGGCGGACAGTTGATGCTCACCAGCGAGGTGGAGAATTACCCTGGTTTTGATGACGGTATTCTTGGTCCTCCGATGATGGAGAAATTTGAAGCCCAGGCGCTCCGCTTTGGCACAGAGATGATCCCTGAAGATGTGACGGCAGTAGATTTCAGCAAACGGCCATTTACGGTGACGAGCGATTCAGGGGATTACCTGGCCCGCACAATTATTATAGCTACCGGGGCCAGCGCGAAGTGGCTGGGGCTGCCCAGCGAGCAGCGCTTACAGGGACGCGGCGTGAGCGCCTGCGCGACCTGTGACGGCTTCTTCTTCAAAAATAAAGAGGTGGCGGTGATCGGTGGTGGGGATACCGCTCTAGAAGAGGCGACCTTCCTGACGCGCTACGCCAGCCACGTGACTGTTATTCACCGGCGCGATTCACTGCGAGCAAGTAAGATTATGCAGGAGCGCGCTTTCCATAACCCGAAGATTAGCTTCATCTGGGATACAGCAATAACCGAGGTGCTGGGAGAGGACGCGGTGACGGGCTTGCAACTGCGCAACGTGAAAACGGGCGAAGAGAGTGTTCTGCCTGTCCAGGGAGTATTCCTGGCCATTGGTCACCGGCCGAATACCGAGCTGTTCAAGGGCGCGATCGAGATGGACAGGGTAGGCTATATCGTCCCGGTTAAGCACACGATGACGAATATTCCACGCGTTTTCGCCGCAGGGGATGTGACTGATCACCGCTATCGCCAGGCAGTGACGGCAGCCGGTGATGGCTCCCGCGCAGCCATCGACCTGGAGCGCTGGCTCGAGAGTCAGGGCGAGGATGTCGGCGTCGAAAACTGGAACTAAACAACCAATAAGATAAAGAAAGCCACCCGGCCGCACGGCCAGGTGGCTTTTTCTTGTTGCACTCTGGCTTGCTATAGCTGTCCTGTGCCCTTATAATGAGCTCAACCTTCCCACGCAGGCGTGCACGGTTCTTGCGACGATAGTTCGTTCAAGAGGGGGTAGTATCATGGAGATCAGCGATAAATCGGGCGGAGTTGAGGTCAGTTCCGCCAGTGTCGCGACAGAGCGGCACGTATCCATCTTCGAACAGATCAACATCAACGTTTTCTGGATTGCGAACAACTTTCACTGGCAAGCGTTGCTGGCGATCGTTATCCCCAGTATGGTGGTGAAGTTCCTTGATCCGGCGCAGAAGGATATTAACCTCGCGCTGGTCGTTATCTGGGGAACGCTGGTCGCGGTGGCGGTCAATCCACTGGTTGGAGCCATCTCGGACTACGCCACGTTCCGCATGGGACGGCGCCGTCCCTTCTTGATCATTGGGACGATAGCGAACGTCATCGTTCTCGTCCTCTTTGCCCTTGCGCCAGGCTGGTTCTCTTCGATCGCACTTTTGCTGACATTTATCGTGCTGTTCCTTCTATTGCAATTTACCAATAACCTGGCAAACTCTCCGTGGAGCGCCATCATCGCGGACAAAGTTCCGGAGCACCAGCGAGGTATGACGGCCGGCTTTAATGGTCTCTTTACGCTGCTGGGCACGATCATTGGATCAATTGTAGCCGGAATCATCGTGAACAAGAATAATGCGCTGCCGATCT
>VBHS01000166.1 GCA_005881295.1 Chloroflexota bacterium | reverse complement strand
GAAACGCACTCGTGAGTTGCCCGTACTGGCCCTTTTGTTCCTGGCCTGTGTACTCGCTTTCTGCTACGTCTTCAACTTTTCGCAAGGTGGCTACACCCTGGTGTTGGTAAGTGTTGCGCTGCTCTATCACGCACTCAACCGTTTCGCTGTTCCTCTACTTCAACCGCTCGGTAACCTCGGCCGATCACTGGATCAAATTGCGCTGGTACTGGTATGTCTCGCTCCTTTTATCAGCTCACCCCTCTTGCCGCAACAACTCTTTTCTGCGGCCTATCAAATACCTCTGGACAGCAATCTAAATCTATACGTTCACCCAAATTGGGCCGCTGCAGCTGAACTGATTGCCGTAGGTGTGGGCTGTCTCCTCACAATGAGTATCATCTTGTTACATGCAAACCACAGGGGAAAAACTGAAAATCATTACAATAATTGGCCATGGCTCCTTTTGCTCAGCGGCTTCCTGCTCAATTGGGAATTGAGTACTATTGTGTTGTCTTTGAATCTCGTACCAGCCTGGTTCTTCGTGGGGCTGACCCTTGCTTTGATAGGCATCGCAGTGCTTGTACGCCAGCGTTTTGGGTCCTACTGGGCAAACCCCATCGATGTGTTGGTACTGGGTGAGGCGCTTCTGGCACTTGGCCTGTGTTTGAACCAGGGCGCCGATCATCTATCAATGCTTCTGCTGGGCTTCGCGGTACTATTCTACGCTGTTGCGCTATACCAACGCCGTCAGCGCATGCTTTTCCTGCCGTTGGTTTTTGCAGTGCTGGCTCTACCCATCCTGCTTTTTAGCCGTCCCTATGTCGCTCTCCTGATCGGTGCGCTGCTTCCTTTTGCCGCTGTAGCGATACGCCGCATCATGGCAAACAGAACACTGGCTGTTAGCGAAGAATCAGCGACAAAGTCGGGACGAGCTACGCTATGGGAGTGGCCACTGGTAGCCATTGGACTGCTTTATGGAGCAGCAGCAGGCCTTATGGATGTCCTCATTTCTCAGTATAGTGCCCTTCCACAAAGTATCGTGGGAAACTGGTTGGGAGTGATTTTTCCTGTTGCCCTGGAATTGGCAGTGCTCTCCTTGGCATGGTACGCATCTGCCGCATTGGCTCGGATCAAATGGTGGCTCATCCCTGTCATTAGTTTTGCCAGCGTAGCGTTGCTTCTCCCCGGCAACCAATTCTGGGTTCTGGTAACCGTGACTCCTGTGGCAGCTATTCTCGGCTTTGGAGTCAGCCGCAGCTTTGATAGAACATGGGCTTCTCCTCTCTATATCGTAGCGTTGCTCAGTGCTATCATGACCGGGATCGTGGGATACCAGAATCCGGCTCATTTACTCGCTACCAGCTGGATATTGGTGGTCTTTGGCCTGTTATTCTACACAATTGGTCTTCTGGAAGATCTTGAGCCCTGTTTATGGCTCTTACCAGCATTTACCGCCTGGGCTCTGCTAGATGCAGCGCAACTGGGAGACTTGTATCGCCCTCTCGTTATTGCCCTTCTCTATGCTGGTGTCGGAGTGGCTATTGGCCTGCTACATTCCGTTATATTGCCCATCCTTGGGTCGGCAAAGAAGAACAATTTCCTGAAGTATGCCTTACCATTCTACGCTACAGCTTTTGTCGCTGCATTATCGACGGGCATGGACAGCGCTTCTACCACTGTAAATCCCCTCTTCTACCTTGTTGTAATGATGCTCTATGCGCTGGTAGCCTACGCCGTAGCACTCTTTGAGCGCCAACCGTACTGGCTATTCGTCGTGGCGGGTTTTGCCATCTGGGGAACATTACTTGCCCCTCGGGCCTCGATAGAGTGGGTGATAGGGATCGCTATAGCCACCGCCTTGATTGGTCTGCTGTTTGGACGAATGACGAAACGGCCGCTATCGCTTACTGGTGGACTGCTCTCTCGGTACAGGCTATCATCATTCGAATGGGGCTGGCCTTGGTACCTGATTTCATTGATAGCGATGATCTGGACTGTAGTCTGGCAACAGATCTTTGGCATGGAATCGCAAGCTGGCATAGTTGCGTACAGTCTCCTGGTCTTCACTGCGATTGCCGTCTGCATCATGCTGGTGGAGCGCGTGCCGGAGGTGCTGGTATTACCTGCGATTTTCGCAGCCCTCGCTATATGGCTCTGGCAGCCGCACCTGGATATCACAACTATGATGGTAGCTTTCTCCATACTATGCGTGCTGATCTTTGTCTCGCAACTAATATGGAAGGTTATCACACCATTGACGAAAATCATGCCCGCGTCACTCTTACACAATGTCGCAGGGATAGGCGGCCAGTTCCTGGTCATTCTGGTCATCATTGGCAATGGCGGTCTTTTCGCTAGTTCTGGCCCGCTTGCTTTTGTGGGAGCAGGTTCGCTGTTCGTACTGGCACTGATGGCCTTCTGTTACGGCCGTATCCAGGAGAACAAGATTGTGCAACGTTGCTGTGACTATTCGGCGGGTTTGCTGGTATCGCTAGTAGTGAGTTGGACTTTGGCGGCATTTGGACAAGCAAATCTCGATCTGCTCACCCTGGCTCCTGCTACATATCTCACTGTAATAGCGCCGCTACTGCTCCGTGATGAGACATTGCCAGAGCATCGCATGATTGGGGAAGGTATTGCTGTTCTAGGTGCGGCGCTGCTCTTGCTGCCAACCCTCTGGTTGAGTTTCACACATAGCGAAGAAAACTTACTGTATACGCTGGTCTTGATAGGTGAAGCTCTGGCGCTGCTCCTGCTGGGTATTGGAGCAGGCGTGCGTATCTTTGTTCTTACAGGAGCAGGGCTGATCGTTGTGGCGGCTCTCCACGCGCTCTTCTTGCCTAATTTGGCAATTCCGACGCCGCTGGCATTGACTATTCTTGGCGTAACGCTCTTAGGCGTTGCTACAGGTTTGAGCCTTGTACGCCGCCGATTACGCACTGCCTGGTCTCAGTGGGATTAGCCGATCGTAATATAAGAAGGGCACACACATTTCTCCCTTCATTTACTCGAGGACAGGCTGGACCAGTCGTACATCGAGCAATGAAGTTAAGCCTGTCCTTTGTGTGAATCTGTCTATCCCTTCTCGAGAGAAACTTGCACCATAATTGCTACTGTCGATTTTTGGGCACCTCAAACGTATATGTATCTCCGGCATTCAGGTACGTGATGCTGTTTTCGAGACCCTCTGCTCTGACTGCTTTCACAAAGTCTTCGAGAGGCGACTTGAATACCGGGTAATCGTTAAAGTGGATGGGTATCACTGTGCGCGGAGCAATAATCTTGATAGCTTCCGCCCCCTGTTTCCCATCCATTGTGAGCATTATCCCGAAGATACGTGTTCCTCCAAGGTGGAAGAGGGCCAGGTCGATCTCGGGATAGCGTTGATGAATCTCCTTCTGCTGTTCATTGAGTAGCGTATCGCCAGTAATGTAAAGACGCATGCTAGTATTCCCCGCCGGTAATTGGAACTCGAGCATGCTGCCCATTACGGATGGAAGCAGCTTTGAGAGAGGCCCGGGTGCATGTTTCCCAGGCATCGAAGTAATGCGCAGTTGCGCATCTCCTTTAGCAGCTATCAGTGTTTGCCAGGTCTTAAGAGCGTATGTCGATTTGAAGCCCTTCTTCTTGAGGGCAGCTGCTGCCTGGGGTGTCGTCACAATCGGTATGAATTTATCCAGCTTATGCTCTACTTCGCGATCAAAATGGTCTTCATGCATGTGGGAGAGTACGACAAGATCGAGTGGTGGTAGCTCTTCGATGTTGATCGCAGGATCAGTTTTGCGTTTCGAGCGAAGCCCATATCCCAGGTGGACATGTTCTCCACTATGCAGAAAGTTGGGATCGGTCAGTACCGTAAAACCGGCATAGCGCAGCAGAACGGTAGCTGTCCCAATAAAAAAGATCGATCCTTGCTTCATATCTGGTTTGCCCTCTTCAGTTGAGAGGGCAATCACTGTTGTGTAATCCATGCGCCTTTGTAGTGGGCGGATACCGCCGTTTTCAACTAGCGGCCTCCACATCCTCCTTTAATAATATATGGAGTTTTTTCATCATCCTAGGTTGTGGCACGAATAAATATCAATAAAAGTGTATCATCAATAGGCTACGGCACATCTACCCTATTATGGTACACTGTAGCATGTTAAGCATAATAGACACGTTCCTTAGGCGAGGAGGATACTACCCGTTGAATGACGACGATTCTTCTGGTTGAAGACGCAAGTGACCCGAGCATGTTGAAGGTTGCGCTCCCCTATTTCCTATGGTATACTCAGGTTGACTAACTATGTCTTTGCCTGGCGCTCTCAGTAAGTACGGCAATCCGTAGAAAGGCGTCCAATATGGCCCTGAGGAGTGATGAACTACACTATAGCCTGCAGCACCTCAACGGAATGTTGACCACACACGAAGCAGCGAAACAGCTGGACCTCAGTTACTGGCATTTTATGCACCTCGTGGAAAAAGGGCGTATACCGGGTATGCGTGTTGTTGACCGCTGGCTCTTCTCTCCGATCGATCTCGATGAGTATAGACGTAGTAAGTATGGCGAACTGGAAGATATGGCAAAAACAGCCCTGGAGCATCCGGCCGTAGGACTCACCGAAAAGCAAGAAACGATCTGCCGCTATCTCGTTAACAGCGAACGTCCCTCTCAGATAGCCCGCAAACAATTGTATTTGCTTTTCGATGACCTGCTCACGGTACTCGGCATGCTTCATAGGTTCACGATCCAGGTACATGTTCTTCGGATAGATGGGTTGCTCATACAACATCTGGTAGAGTTCGGTACGCAAGTCTTTCATCCAGTTGTCCCATTGGGCACGAGCGCGGTGATCGCGCAGCGCCTCAATGTCAATCACTCCACCAACATAGGTCGAGCCAGCGCCGTAGTCCTGGCGTCCGACAATCTGACCTTTGTAATTGATGATGAAGGAACGTCCACCAAAGGTATCAATAGGCGTGCTTTCTTCTGGAAAGAGATAATACGTGCCCATGTTGGGAGCCACGATGTACATATTGTTATCGAGTGCCCGCGCTCGACTCTGGATCTCAAAAATCTCGTTGCCTGTTGCCGGATGAGGATAGGAGGCACGATACACCACCTCTGCACCATTCATCGCCAATGCTCGCGCATTTTCAGGATAGGAGCCTTCGTTAGCCATCATGATGCCGAGGCGACCTATCTCTGTATCAACAACCGGCCAGAACGCATCAAGATTGCGACCGTATCGCTCAATCCACCAATCCAGGATATCATGCGGGCAGACAGAGTGCTCAACGGGGAAGAGTGGAGAGACTTTGTAGTGCTGCAAGATCACCTCACCCTGAGGGTTGAGAATGAAACCAACGTTGAAAAAACGATCTTTGATCTCGGGGTGCTTTGCTTTTGCCTGGGCCATGATAAAGGCGTTATACGTTTTCGCTATCTTGCCCAGTGCTTCAGTTTCTTCACCAGGAATATCGATAGCGCATTCCCTGGCAAATGTGACATGGTCGAGGTCGAGTACCTCATCGTTGAATGCCTGGAGTGCTCCTTCAGCGAAGGCAATCAACCGAACTGGAAGGTCGAGGCTGGATAACCAGGAGGCTGCTTTGACAAGGTGTTCGAGGTGTTCGAGGTTGATTTTGATATCTGCACGTTTGCGAATGCCTCGCACAGTGGGGATGAGTCCGACGGCGGTGTAGGGCTTAATCATTCATTGCTCCTTTGTTGTGTCAGGAATCTCAATACTGATAGAAGCAGGATAGTACAGGTATCCTTGTCCAGTCAAGACTCTTACCTTATTTACCCTCTCCTTTTTTGAGCTAGCTAGGTTCAGATGTACCCTACATCTTCACGTCCTTCTCACGCTCAGCAGTTCACAGGCCTTACAGCTTCCCAAGTAGCGACGGCTCAATCAAGGGAGCTAG
>VBHS01000165.1 GCA_005881295.1 Chloroflexota bacterium | reverse complement strand
ATGTTCGCTTGGAATTTCTCCTCTATCCACAACTCATCCCCCAGTTTTGCAACACTGGTGGGTTCGAGCCTCGACGGACTTTCACATCCGCTTCACTCTGGTCATGGATAGCTCACATGGTTTCGGGTCGCATCGCCGCTACGTGTGGTTCTTGCAAACCAACGCACGCCCTCTTCAGACTCGGTTTCCCTCAGGCTCCAGAGCTTTGCCGCTCCTTAACCCGCAACGTTGATGCACTCGCCGGATCATTCTACAAAAGGCACGCCATCAGCCCTGACCTGCTCGTGCAGGAGTGGCCTCTGACTGCTGGTGAGTACGTGGTTTCAGGATCTCTTTCATCCCCCTCTCGGGGTGCTTTTCACCTTTCCCTCACGGTACTGGTTCACTATCGGTCGCTCTTGGTATTGAGCCTTGGAGGGTGGTCCCCCCAGCTTCCCACAAGGTTTCTCGTGTCTCGTGGTACTCAGGATACCCACCGGAATGCATCATCATGCCTTACAGGACTATCACCCGCTCTGGTTGTGCTTTCCAGCACATTCAGGTCGTCGATCCATTCGTGTTGTGGGTCCTACAACCCCACCCGATCAAACGATCAGATGGTTTGGGCTCCTCCCGTTTCGCTCGCCACTACTCCGGGAATCTCAATTGATTTCTTTTCGTCGGGCTACTGAGATGTTTCAGTTCGCCCGCTGCCCTCCACCTTGCCTATGTGTTCAGCAAGGGGTATCCAGACATCACTCTGGATGGGTTGCCCCATTCGGATACTCCGGGCTCATCGCTTGTATGCAGCTCCCCCGGAACGTTTCGCCGGTCTCCGCGTCCTTCTTCGGCCAAGAGCGCCTAGGCATTCACCTCGTACTCTATGTAGCTTGTTCTTACTTGCTTATTATATGTGTCTTCTCTTTCCCGCTCCAACAGCGCATTGGCTCAGGAGCATGGAAAAGAAGCTCCTCTGCTTCTCTCTTGCTCTACGGCAAAATTGAAGAAAAAATGATTCAGTTGTTTATGTGCAAAGTGTTGGTCCCCCAACACCTGGAGAGTGGAAAACAGCCCTGGCTGTTGTGTGAGAAACAGGTCCTGTTCGACCTGGGAGTGCGTGAACGTTGATATGGGTCTCGCTCTGAGTTTTTCTCCCAGAGGACCAGTGCCTTCATGGATCAGATGACCCTGCCTTGAGAGGCAGGCTGATCACACCGGTCGGACCTCTGCGGCCTCGTGTAAAGGCCGTGATGTTCACGAAAAGCTCCCTAGAAAGGAGGTGATCCAGCCGCACCTTCCGGTACGGCTACCTTGTTACGACTTCACCCCAATCACCGACCCCGCCCTCGACGCCTGCCTCCCTTTCAAGAAGGGTTAGCCCAGCGGCTTCAGGTGTTGCCGACTTTCGTGGTGTGACGGGCGGTGTGTACAAGACCCGGGAACGTATTCACCGTGATGTGCTGACTCACGGTTACTAGCAACTCCACCTTCATGGAGGCGGGTTTCAGCCTCCAATCCGAACTGAGATCGGCTTTGTTGGGATTGGCTCCCCCTCGCGGGTTGGCTTCCCTCTGTCCCGACCATTGTAGCGTGTGTGTCGCCCAGGATGTAAGGGCCGTGCTGACTTGACGTCATCCCCACCTTCCTCCACCTTAAGGGTGGCAGTCCTGCTAGTTAATTTCAACTAACGGCAAGGGTTGCGCTCGTTGCGGGACTTAACCCAACACCTCACGGCACGAGCTGACGACAGCCATGCAGCACCTGTGACCAGACCCCGAAGGGACCCACCTTTCGATGGACTTCCTGGTCATGTCAAACCCTGGTAAGGTTCTTCGCGTTGCTTCGAATTAAACCACACGCTCCGCTGCTTGTGCGGGTCCCCGTCAATTCCTTTGAGTTTTAATCTTGCGATCGTACTCCCCAGGCGGACCACTTATCGCGTTAGCTTAGACACACAAAGGGTCGAATCTTCGTGCGTCGAGTGGTCATCGTTTACGGCCAGGACTACCGGGGTATCTAATCCCGTTCGCTCCCCTGGCTTTCGCCCCTGAGCGTCAGATACGAGCCAGGACACTGCCTTCGCCTTTGGTGTTCTTCCGGATATCTACGCATTTCACTGCTTCACCCGGAGTTCCATGTCCCTCTCTCGCTCTCAAGTCCACCAGTTTTTGCGGCTCTCTCCTCGTTAAGCGAGGAGCTTTCACCCCAAACTTGGCGGACCGCCTGCGGGCCCTTTACGCCCAATAAATCCGGACAACGCTCGCCCCCTACGTATTACCGCGGCTGCTGGCACGTAGTTAGCCGGGGCTTATTCATCGAGTACCGTCCGTTCTCTTCCTCGATAAAAGCAGTTTACGATCCGAAGACCTTCGTCCTGCACGCGGCGTTGCTCCGTCAGACTTTCGTCCATTGCGGAAAATTCCTCACTGCTGCCTCCCGTAGGAGTCTGGGCCGTTCTCAATCCCAGTGTGGCTGGTCGTCCTCTCAGACCAGCTACTGATCGTCGCCTTGGTAGGCTTTTACCCCACCAACTAGCATAATCAGGCGCAGGCCCATCTCAAGGCGCCTCTCAATACGAGAAGCTTTGCTCCCGAAGAAGCTCATGCGGTATTGTCAACGATTTCTCGTTGGTATTCCTCACCTTGAGGTAGGTTACCCACGTGTTACTCACCCGTCCGCCACTCCCTCTGACTAATGCCAGAGAGCGTTCGACTTGCATGTGTTAAGCACGCCGCTAGCGTTTGTCCTGAGCCAGGATCAAACTCGTCGTTCATTGCTGATTGCGATTTCACCCAGATGGTGTATCTGGCTGATGTCGCGTGAATTGACAGAAACTGCTTCAGCAAACAGTTGCTGTTCTGCTTTCCACTCTTCAGTTGTCAAGGTTCCAGCGCAGTACGACATGCGTACTGCGATTTCAATAAAGAAATAGATGTCCATCACCGCCGCCCTCAACAGAGGACAACATAGCACATCGATGTGTGTCATGATGGAAAAGATGTGTCGGAGAAGGAATCCTCAGAGGAGTTCCAGATATGATAACGCGGGACGTATTGGGTTTATTCCCAGGTTATCACCCTCATACGAAGAAATTTTCAAATTCCAGATATGATAACGCGAGACGCTATAAGTTTATTCCCACGCTGTCAATCTCATAGTAAGAGATTTCCAAGTTTCACATTTATGATAACGCTGGACATCTTGACTTTATTCCCAGCCATCGTTCTCACAGCAGAAGCTGCTTTACCCATTACCCTGCCCGAAAGCCCCTGTCACAAAGGGATTTGAGCCGATATGATGGCGTTTTGGACCTGGGGAAGTCCGTTTTTGAGCAGACCCATCAGTGTTCTGCTCGTTTCCTCCCACAACTCAGGAGCCGCAATGGAGCGTTCCTCCAAAATGCAAGCATAGCGTTGGTAACAGCGCACCAGATACCCTGGTTCCCTTTCCTGGGACGACACAATAGCATTCGCGAGCCTCAGCGCTACGTGAAAACAGCGCTCGGCACATGTATAGCAGCTGTGCGCGTCTTCAGACGAGGTTGCAGTACGATTAAGCTCCTCGGCCACCTCTGCGGCGGCGTAGTAGACTTCAACCTGGCCAGACAGGCCACACTGGAAAGGAGGAGCCTCCTCGTTAAAATCGGGCAGGCACAGCAGCGTTGGTGAACCATCTATTGAACGCTCTGCCTGCAAGGACAGGACCGCTTGCAAAAGAGCCATGGGAAAATCGGGTTCTCCTAATGCATCCAGGGCGTGCTGGTAAAGATGTGTGGCAAGCGCCCGTTCCCGCCGGGCTAAGTCTTCGTGTCCACTCAATCGTGTTAGAGCCGCACGCTGAATGAAGGTCCGTACGAGATAGGCAAGGGCGACATAAGTGGTTTCCCCGTGGGGAGCAGTTGAAGTGTTTCCTTGCTTGAGCATGTCCTGGCAGGACACGAGGACCTGGCGACATTGCTCTTCCACGTCGTCAAGGAGGGAGAAGCAAGAGGTAAGGAACTCCGCTCCAGGAGCGCTGACCAGCTGCCTGCGCCTGGTAATGAAGTCAAGCTCGACTACAACCAGAAGTAGGCAGGCCGCCACCTCTCCTGGGAGGTCGCTGCTGAGCTGGCAGATCTCCCTGCTCTGTACGACGAACCCTATCGCTCGTTGGAACCCACGCTCCATCTCTTCTAGCTTCACATCCTCTCCAGCATTTAGCGCCTGTGCCGCCTGATAGGAGAGCGCATAGTTGCAGTAGCCCAAACCTAGATACAGGAGAGCAGCGCTCTTCATCTCATGCTCGGCATGCAGGTGGGGCAACGCCCGCTCATACATGTCACAGGCCTGCATGTAGGCACCCAGGGCACGGTAGTCCTCGCCACAGTGTAGTGTCACAGGAAAGAGCAGCGCGTGCTCCGACTCCCTGAGGGCGGCATGCTGCAGCAAGACGAATGCCCGGTGATGGTAGTGCAGAGCAGTTGCATAGGACCGCGTCAGGTAATAGTGTTGTCCTAGCGCGTCGAGCACAGCTGGTTGTAGTTGTGCTGATGCAAGGGGCAGAGCACGTTCAAGGGCATGCAAAGCGGCCTCGTGCTCCTGTCTCATATGGGCCATCATTCCCTCAAGAAAGAAGTAGTTGGCTTGTTCGGATGGTGGAAGGGCAGCAATAAGCTCTGGAGCAAGGGGCGGAAGCGCTTCCATAGCTCGAATAAACGAGTAATCCGCACGGGTCGAATGGTATTCTTTTCGACCGCACTGACATAGGATTTCGAGTAGCGCGGCGCGCCTAGCTCCGTTTGTGTGATGTTTCGCCGGCGGCGGAGTTGCCGGATGAGCTCTCCGATCGGCTCTGCTCTTCCATTATTTGGCATTGAACCCATCCTTCGCAAATAAGTTTGTCAATGCTTCTCCCTCTCAACTTGTTCTTCCTTTTGGTTGAGGCTAACGCACATCCGGTAATTTACCGCTTTTATTAAGTTGCATCAAGATCAAGGTAGAGAGGGTGAAAGCGTGATCATCCCCCATCAATAGTGCATGGATGAACGGGCAGTTTCATATAATGCTGTACGAAGTAATGGCTTAGCCCGCTGGAAATAGGTTTTAGCAGTTGCCGCTGGCATATCCAGTACGCTAGCAATCTCAGAGAAACGCATCTGTCCAGCATAGCGGAGAGTAACGACGGCACGAAATTTGGGCGGGAGTGCTTGAATAGCTTGCCAGAGCTGCTTTTGGATGTCGTGATGTTCCGCTATGTCTTCTGGCAAAGGATTGTTATCAGGTATATCCATCAATACTGGAAGTTCACCTTCATCCGAAATTGACTCAATTTGAGAAAAGTGAAGGGTAGGCCTTCGATTCTGTTGACGAATGACATCCAAACAGCGGTTGCGTGCTACCTGGAAAAGCCAGGGCTTGATCGGTTCGTCAGTTTGGATGATGGACAGCGAAAGAAAGAGTTGAAGAAATACCTGCTGGAGAATATCACACGCATGGTCATAATCACCCAGGAAATGATAAATAAAGTTAAAGAGGGAAGTGCTATAGCGATGAACCAGCGTTTCAAATGCTTCCTGGTGACCAATCAATGCTTGTTTTACCAGGACTCCATCTGAAAATTCTGTATACTCTACACTTCTGGCCTGCTGGGTCTGCATACCATCTCGCTCCAAGTCTAGTGAGTAAGCTTCCTGTAAACATATGATTTATGTCCTGTATGCATTGCTCTTGTCCCTCGCGCATTCCGATGGGAGCTGAGCAGTCCGCTGCATCCACGATCTTTCAGTGCTCACTATCGAAACAGAGTCTCCTACTTGTGGAATTTTTCCAATACTTGAAGTGGCACGTTTTTGTGGAAGGAAAAGTTTCGCACCAATGCTCACGAAATAAAATTTCGACGGCCTCCTGTGTCTCCTCAGACCCTTCTCACCAGGGATGTCGGATTCGACTTTTTCCAGTCATTTGTATACTTTTTCCAAAGAGACACATATAGGTAAAAAGATCGTGGAGAGATATGCACAGGAACTTGCCATTGCGCAGTATACGAGTTCCAGTTTCATACGTATCTTGATAGAGGGGTTAGATAATGCTGCCTCCACCACCACCGTCAGTGTAAATAGTAAAGTCTTTTAGAAGGACCTCTTGCTCGGTCGGCCAATGGCGAGCGCAACTCTCATATCTTGTTTAGATCGTTCTTTACTATTGCGAAACTACGATGAAAGTGAGATGTAATATGGCAAATGACACAACACGACGCGATCGACCAGCATGGCGTGCTAATCTGAATGATCCGTCTCAAACGATTGTAATTGTTGGTGCAGCCCGCACAGCTATTGGTAAGTATGGGGGCGCATTCAAGAATACTCCTGCCCATGAACTCGGTGCTGCCGCTATTCGTGGAGCTATGGAGCGTGCAGGGGTGACCCCAGATATGGTGGATGAGGTCGTCATGGGCCAGGTGGGCGAAGTAGGCTATGACGCCTATAATGCCCGCCGCTGTGCCCTGGTGGCAGGGCTACCTGTTTTCAGTACGGCGATGAATGTCAACAGACTATGCGGCAGTGGGATGCAAGCGATTTGGACAGGTGCGCTGGAAATCCTGAGTGGTGCGGCGCGTGTGGTGGTGGCGGGCGGCGATGAGAATATGACGATGCAGCCCTTCCTGGACTATGGGGCCCGCCTCGATGGCCTGAAGCTAGGTAATCGCACCGTCCTGGATGGCACGCTCACATTGGTGACCGATCCCTTTGGTCGCTACCCAATGGGTGAGACCGCTGAACGGGTGGCTGGCCGCTACAACGTCTCGCGCGAGGATCAGGACCGCTTTGCCCTTACCAGCCAGCAACGGGCCATCGCCGCCATTCGCTCGGGCTACTTCGAGGAGCAGATTGTGCCTGTGACCGTACGTGAAGGCAAACGCGAGGTTGAGTTCAAGGCCGACGAGCATCCGCGCGAGACCACGCTTGAGAAACTGGCGTCCCTGCCACCGGTTTTCCGCCAGGGAGCGGGTGCCAATCCCGCTAATCCCCGCAACGTCAATTCTCCAGAGTCCTTAGTGGAAGGCATGCGTCCGCTGCCCACTGTCACGGCAGGCAATTCGTCAGGCATCAATGATGCGGCAGCAGCCGTCGTGTTGATGACCGAGGAGCAGGCTCGTGCCGAGGGACGGCGTCCTCTCATGCGTCTGGCGGCGGTGGCCGTAGCGGGCATTGAACCGGAGATCATGGGCGTAGCACCCATCTATGCTATTCGCAGTGTGCTGACCGCCATGCGCATGAGTCCCAAAGACCTGGATGTGATCGAGTTGAATGAAGCCTTTGCAGCACAGGCCCTACCGGTCATGCGCGAGGCAGAACTGGATCCAGAGCGTGTGAATCCGGATGGCGGGGCGATTGCCCTGGGTCATCCTATTGGCGCAACTGGTGCCATACTGACTGTCAAGGCGTTGTATTGGCTCAAGCGCAATCAGGGCAATTGGGCGCTCGTTACCATGTGTATCGGTGGTGGTCAGGGCATCGCGGCAATTTTCCAGAACTGCGACTAGGTGTCTGGTATGGCCACCCACTACTCATCAACCTGACGAGAAGTGGGTGGGACATACACATTTCATGAGGAGGATAGATCATGAGTAATGATCATCAAAAGAGCTCCAACTCGCAAGGCGGCCAGCAGCATGCTGATAGCCAAAAGTCTCGGGGCTCCCAGCAGGATCAGCAAACAGATCCGCAGCAACGATATGAGCAGGATCTGCGGGAAGCAAATAAACAAAATCAACCAGCCTCTGGGAAACAAGGGAAGCAAGCCAACTCCTCAGAGGGTAAACCAGGCCAGCAGGGCCAATCGCAGCAGCAGCAAGGACAGTCTGACATCCCTCAACAGAGCAAGCAAGTTAGTCAAGACTAGTATCAGTGCGACCTGCAGCCAGATCCTTATTAGAACAGAAGCAACATCGGCAATGTCGAAAGGAGGCTGACTTGAGTGACGTAACGCAGACAAACACTGCCAGTGACAATCTGACCACACAAATGAATATTGAGCGTGGTCATGATACTCTTCCTGCAGTCATGCCCCGTGTCGTGATTGTCGGGGCCGGATTTGGTGGATTACAGGCCGCGAGAGCCTTGCGAAATGTACCCGTCCATGTGACGGTGATCGACAGGACCAATCATCACCTGTTCCAACCACTCTTGTACCAGGTAGCTACCACTGTATTACCCCCAAACGACATCACTGTGCCCATCAGGGAGGTGCTCAGGAAACAACAGAACACGGAAGTGTTGATGGCCGAAGTGACCGGCGTGGATGTGCAAGAACAGCGGGTGCTCATGCACAGTCGATCCGTGCCCTATGACTACTTGATCCTGGCGACGGGCGCACATGAGAGCTACTTTGGTCATAACGAATGGAGGCGATTCAGTTCCGGGCTCAAGTCGATCGCGCAAGCGCTCGCTCTTCGAGACAAGCTGCTGGAGGCATTTGAGGCAGCTGAGTTGGAAACGGACCCCGAAAAGCGCCAGGCGCTCTTAACACTTGTATTGGTGGGTGCTGGACCAACGGGGGTTGAAATGGCCGGGGCAATTGCAGAATTGGCTCGCCAATCCCTGGCCGGTGAGTTTCGCCATATCAATCCAAAAGCGGCTCGTATTATCCTCGTTGAGGCGCTGCCAAGAATCTTGCCGGCCTTTCCTGAGAAGTTGGCGAAAAAAGCCAAGCTCGCACTCAATCATCTAGGGGTCGAGGTGAGAACGAGTTCTCCTGTTGAAGAGATTAACGAAAACGGCGCCGTGATCGCAGGAAAGCGTCTCGATGCCAGGAACATCATCTGGACGGCTGGTGTTGAGGCATCGCCAGCGGGCAAGTGGATTGGCGCTGAGACAGATCGTGCAGGCCGAGCAAGGGTGAACGGTGACCTCAGCGTACCAGGCCATCCAAATATTT
>VBHS01000058.1 GCA_005881295.1 Chloroflexota bacterium | reverse complement strand
CTAGTATGGGCAATCGGCGTTGGGTGGGACAAGGAAATCCTTGAGCCATACTTTGCTGATTTGGGATTATCTGGAACATTGCGGCCAGATGAACGCCCTGATATGCTTCGGTTGTTTGATGATATAGACTCAGGGAAATACGATCATGGAACGATCATTTGCTGGCAGGAGTCCCGCTTGTTCCGTGACGAAACCCAAATCTACTACAACCAGTTTATTCAAAAATGCAAAGCGCATGATGTTCTCGTGGTAGCCGTCAGCCCTTACATGATGATCTATGATTTTGCCGATGAGTTCTTAACCGAGATGTTCCGTTGGAAATGCAAAGAAGCAGGAGAGTTCATCAAACGGCAAGTTAAGGGCTGGATGCATCCAGCCCGTATCAGAGCAGCCAAACAAGGAAATTGGTCTGGACTTGGGGATGTCTCCATTGGGTATGTGGTAGACATTGACTCTACCAGCCCTACCTACAAACGGTTTATTGTCTACGAGCCTCATGCGCGAATTGTTGTCTACCTGTTCGTTCGCTTTGCTGAGCTCGCAGGAGATTTATCAAAGCTCATGCGAGAGCTTGTTGACAACCCGATTGTATTCCCGCCGATACCGGAGGAATTAAAACACTCGGTCTACCTCAAAAGCCGCATGATGAGCATATCAGGAGGGAGGCTTCGTACCAGGACTGCCCTTGAGTCAATTCTTACCAACCGCCACTATTTAGGCTGGCGCATTGTTAGGGGTGAAGTGGTGAATAAGAACTCCCACCCCGCAATTGTTGACACACAACTTTTTGGGTTTGCGTTTACCACGCTGACAGGCATGAACTTGGACGGCAATGTGCTAGAGCTTCCGAAGAAACGAGGCCGCTACTATCAGCGAACCAGAGATGAGCGTAAGTCCCTGTTAAAAGACCGTATTCAAGGAGCAGAAGGGCAAGTGTACGTCAAGCATATTGGCAAAGACCAATATAACTACTCTTACGTGCCGAATGAGTGGAAAGACCAACCAGAGTTTACCAACAAAGGGCATATAGAAATTATTGACGTTGAGACGCTTGATGCGGTTGTTGTGGAACGGCTCTTTTTCCATATTAAAAAGATCACGAACCTCCCAGAATACAACAAAGCTCTTGAGGCAAAGCGTGTTGAAAAAGAACGCGCTATTGAGCAGGTGAAAGCAAGCCTTGCGAGTATTCCCGTTGAGCAGGAACGGCTCATTGCTCAGCTTTCCAAAACTGAAAGCGAATCGGTGCAACGGCTGTTGTTGACTGAGGTCGAACGGCTCGAGAATGAGAAAAAGCGGTTAGCCACCGCACTACCAATACTGCAAAAAGAGCATGATGAAGTATTGCATAGTCTCGATATCGAGCTACTGCTTCTTGAGCAGAATTGGCAGGACTATCCCATTGAGAAACGGATTGCACTTCTGAACTTTTTGATTTATGCTGTTGAGGTTGATTTAGTTTCACCCCGTTGGCTTCGTATTCGTATCACATGGCTTCGTGACGAATGGGGTTGTGAGCAGATGTATCTGTGTCGGCCACATATCGGAGGAAAAGCATGGACAAAAGAAGAAGAGGACTTTATTAGAGAACATTTCCCAACGGGAAAAAGAGAATTTATTCTCAACGGTGTTCCTAATCGCACTTGGAAAACAATTAGAAGACAGGCGCTTTATTGGGGACTTCATCGAGAGGTATACGAAGTAAATCTTGAAATACCGCAAGACTCTGACTTTAGTATGATGGACTTGCGTTTCATGGAACAGGAGGGTATCGCCATGACTCAGAGAAACACCAACTGGATAACCGTGTCGATACCCATGTCCACCGCGTCAGTAAACGGCTGGGGTTGATCGGCCCGAACGTCAACGCAGACCAGGCCCACGACGTTTTCGCCGTGATCACCCCACCAGAGTGGATTTACCCGCTCCATGTAAACCTCATCCGGCACGGGCGGCAGATCTGTCACGCGCAACACCCAGCGTGTGAAAAATGTACGTTGTTTAGTGAGTGCGCATACGTGGGGAGTTATGATAAGGCAAGAACATAGACAGGCAAGCAAGCTCAAGAGAGCAAGAACCCTCGTCCCAGTTCATCGCTTGGGTCAATAACAAACTCATGTCGCCCTGTGATGAATGCCCTTCCGCTAATTTCAGGTATAACCGCTTGATATGGACCAACCTGTGCATGACCGGCTACTCGCCCACCGAACGTGCTGACCGCCCCTAAAATACTCTCAATAATGATTTGCTGACCATCAGTTATTTCGCCCTTCGCATAATGCAAAGCCACGCGGCCAGAAACACCCGTCCCTGTGGGCGAGCGATCCACCTCGGCATTGGCAAAGATGCAGACGTTACGACTATGATGAGCCGGGTCTTCAGGCGGCCCGGTGAAAATTGTGCCATACAGAAAGCTCAAGTCTTCTTCAAGAGGATGCCTGACTTGTAGAGCTACATTGACTGCCCTTGTAATCGCATCCCCTGCCGCAGCAAGTCGGTTCGCCTGTTCCGGCGCAACGCTCAGCCCTAACTGTGCAGCAGGTATAAAAGCATAGAATGCGCCGCCGAAGGCGACATCTACGGTCAGACGTCCATATGCAGGTACCTCTAGTTCAACATCGCTGGCGTACAAGAACGAAGGCACGTTCAGGAACGACACATTTTCTACATGCCCGCTATTATCGAGGTGAGCAGTAGCGCGTACCAGTCCTGCGGGAGTGTCAAGGTTGACGGGAGTATGCTGGCCCTTCGCTGGCAATGCGCCCGTATTCAAGAGCGTGGTCACCAGTGCAATCACCCCATGTCCACACATCGTACTATACCCCTCGTTGTGCATGAACAGGACACCTAGATCAGCTTCAGGCGTCACTGGCTGGGTCAGCACACATCCATACATGTCGCGATGACCTCGCGGCTCCCACATTAAGGCGCGCCGAATGTGGTCGAAGTGCAGTTGCATATGGCGGCGGCGCTCCAGTATCGTGTCACCCTGCAATTCGGGTAGACCTCCTGTGATGATGCGCAAAGGCTCGCCGGCTGCATGGGCATCTATGGTGGTAATTACTGTGGTATTTCCTGCAGGTTGATACCGCTTCCAGTTCAGTTCCATGCTCTTCCTCCTATCCCAAGATATCTTATGGTGTAATAACGCTGAAAGAAGAAAGTGGTAAAATAAGTGGGCAGTAGATTATACCACCCGGGAGTAAAACGTGTATTGCGTTGCGATGTACGGTTGCATCGTCACCTCGCTGGTAGCACCCGGAGCCAACCTCGGTGTAATGTTCATGCATAACGGCGGTTATAGCACAATGTGTGGGCATGGCATTATCAGAAAATCAATCAAAGGAGTATTTTTATGATCATCGATCTGCGTAGCGATACCGTCACCTTGCCATCGCCTGCCATGCGCGAGGCCATGTACCGCGCCGAGGTTGGAGATGACGTCTATGGCGAAGATCCCACTATCAATCGCTTACAAGAACTCGCGGCAGAGCGCACCGGCAAGGAGGCAGCTATCTTTGTGCCCACTGGAACCATGGGCAACACTGCTTCGGTGCTGGCCCACGCTGGACGCGGCGAAGCGGTGATGGTTGGTGACCAATCGCATATATACCGCTACGAAGTTGGTGGTGCTTCAACACTAGGTGGTTCCCCTATGTATATCATCCCTACGGATGAGCACGGCATGCTCGACCTGCACAAAATCGAGACAGGTATCTCTGACGGCAGCGATGAACACGCTGCCCCAACGGCTCTGCTTTGTATCGAGAACACACACAATCGCTGTGGCGGGACGGTTTTAAACCCGGAACAGATCGCCGAGCTCACCGACCTGGCACACTCGCACAACATAAAAGTGCACATGGACGGCGCCCGTATTTTTAATGCGGCAACCGCCCTTGGCCTCCCCGTGAGTGCCCTGGCACAGAGGGTAGACTCGATGATGTTTTGCCTCTCGAAGGGGCTGAGTGCTCCCGTCGGCTCAATGGTCGTGGGCAGTCGAGAGTTTATTCATAAAGTACACCGTATGCGCAAATTATTAGGCGGCGGTATGCGACAGGCCGGCGTAATCGCCGCGGCCGGTATTGTAGCGCTGGAACAGATGGTTGATCGGCTTGTCGAGGACCATGAACACTGCAAACAGCTCGCACACGGGCTGGCAGACTATCCCCAAATTGCGATCGACGTTGAAAGCGTTGTCACCAATATCGTCAATTTTTCCGTGCGCAATGCGCAGCAACCACTGACACATGAAGAGACCTTGCGATTCCTGGCAAGAGCGCAGCAATACGGCGTATTGATGGGTACAATGGGAGAAGGTACCATCCGGGCGGTGACCCACTATGGCCTGGATGCCGAGGATATTCAAACGGCACTACATGGCATTCGCAGGGCACTGATCGATATGCAATTGTAGTTGCACACTATCTGGCTTCCATGTGAGACAGATACAAAAAGGAATAAGGATATCATATAATAAAGCTTGAGCTATGACAGGTACTTTATATTCTATCCTTCTAAAGGAGAAACTTCTCATGTACCGACGACGTCCACGCACTATGCTAAGTGGCATAAGTGGAGGCATTTTTTTGATCGGCCTGGCAATCGCCTTTTTTGTAGGCCCATTCTTACCCATATTGTTTATCACATTGGCCTTCACTTCACTCATTGGTTCCGCAAGCTCCCTACGACCCAATGGACTCTATGGCGGCCTTCAAGGCTTTGTGTGGTTGATGGGCCTGGCCCTATGCTTTGTAGTAGGATTCTGGCCGTGGATTCTGGTCGTTTGCGGCGTCTCCATCATTCTCGGCACGCTGCGGGCACCAATTATGGCTACCATCATGGGCATGGGCATTTTCGGATTGGCCTCCTTGAGTAACCAGCAGCCACCACAAACATATCAACCTTATCAACCACCTCAACCAACCTATCAGCAGGGCTATCCAGGCTATACTCCGCCTCAAACACAAGAAACGTATCAAGAGGGAGGGCAACAACACCCGTATCCATCACAAACGCCACCGCAACAATACCAGCAACCCCCGCAGCCACAACCTCAATACGAGCAACCACAAGTACA
>VBHS01000057.1 GCA_005881295.1 Chloroflexota bacterium | reverse complement strand
TAACACGGCATGGGGACTGCTCGCTCGCCATGGCACCAGCAATCTCGCCCATGCCCGACGGGAATTGAGCTATCAGCTCGACAAAGCTTTGCATGCCCTGGCAAGCTAAAAAGGATTTCCGAGAATGCAACAGCCCTGACCCTCCAGGATACGACTCTTGCAGGAAGGGGCAAAGTAAGCTAGTATACGGTTATGATGAGTATTCAATATGTTATTGTAGTATCCATCCAAAGTAGTTGTACAAAGGAAATAGCATATGGCAACGGAGAATGAAGCGATATATTTGAAACAGGTGCCACTTTTTGCTGGTCTGGCGGACGAAGATATTCGCGGACTGATGGCGTTGGCAAAACGACGGACATTCCGCAGTGGTGAGGTGATTTTTCATCGCGAAGACCCTGGCCAGGTTCTCTATGTTATAAAGGAAGGCAAGGTCAAAATCAGCCTGATCAGTCCTGATGGACAGGAGATTTCCCTCGTCGTTTTTGGGAAGGGAGAGTGCTTTGGAGAATTCGCTATCCTTGACGGGTTACCGCGCTCAGCAGATGCAGTCGCGCTGGAAAAAGTCGAATGCTATACGCTCCAGCGGAGCGATTTCCACAACGCCATCATGAAGAACCCCAAGATTGCGATACAGATCATAGAAGTGCTCACCAGGCGGCTGCGAAGCACCGATCAAATGGTAGAAGACTTAATCTTCCTGGACGTTTATGGACGCGTGGCAAAGAAGTTGTTGGAACTGGCTGACACACACGGTACTAAGGTCGACGATGGCACGCGCATAGACGTACGTTTGACACAGCAAGAGATAGCTTCGATGGTTGGTGCATCGCGTGAGAGCGTCAACAAGGTGATGGGATACTTTACCGATAAAAACTTTATAAGTACCGATAAACACAAAATCACACTCCATCGTATCAGCGATTTAGAGCGGCGCATTTACTAAACACTGTGCTCTTCCCTTATCAGGTAGCCCGTACTACGGGCTACTTTTGTTACTCGTATTCAACGCAATCCGTTTTAAGAGAAGTCAATGAAAAGCGATGGTTTTGCTCACTATTAGGGCTGGCGCTCTACGAATCCGACAAGGTTTTCTTTATTTTTTTTTAGGCAAGGTTCAATTTGGGCGCATCAAACTTGACAATTTGAACGGTCTCATATGCATTTCTCACCGCATGAGAAGCGGCTCGGCACCTATTGAGCTCTGTGAAACTGTCGAGTGTATTTGAACCGTGCCTAAGAATAGTGAATGGTACGGCTGAATAGACGATTATGGCTATAGAAAAACAAACGGAACAGCAAAGCGAAGTACTGTACTCGAGAACGACCGGGGCGCCTCCGGCCCCACGTAAACTGGGTATTAAGGGCCGATTATTGGCGCTCATGGTTGCTATGCGGCCGCGGCAATGGACAAAAAACCTGGCGATCTTCGTTGGATTAGTCTTTGCTCAACAGTTATTTACCTTCGCATCGTTTGAGCGCGCGGGATTGGCATTTGTCGCATTTTGCCTGGCCTCAAGCTTCATCTACCTGCTGAATGATCTACTGGACCTGGAAAACGATCGTCACCACCCGACGAAACGAAATCGCCCAATGGCCTCCGGCAGGCTACCCATTTCGTGGGCTGTGACGGCTATGGGCGTACTGTTGCTGGTAAGCAGCGGGCTGACTGCGCTGATCTTTACGATTCCTATTCATGTGCAGCGAGATATCTTCGCTGCTATAGGTGGAGCAAACCTGCTTTTTACAGCTACCCTTGCGACGTATCTACTGCTCATGGTGCTCTACAGCGTACGCCTGAAGCATGTTGTCTTGCTCGATGTTTTTATCATTGCCAGCGGTTTTGTGCTGCGCATCCTGGCTGGCGCTGTAGTCGTACCTGTCTCTATCTCGCCGTGGCTGTACCTGGTGACTATCCTCCTATCGCTCTTCCTCGCACTCAATAAGAGACGTCACGAGCTCGTCTTATTAGAGGATCGGGCCAGCAACCACCGGCAAATACTAAAAGAGTACAGTCTTCCTATGCTAGACCAGATGATTACCATCGTTACTGCGGCAACCATTATGTCTTACGGCCTGTACACGTTTCAGGGGCCAACAGGTAATCATCGCCTTATGATCACTATTCCACTGGTGCTCTATGGCATGTTCCGTTATCTCTACCTGGTCCATATGCGTATGGAAGGTGGAAGTCCGGATGAGGTGTTGTTACGTGACCGGCACATGCTTGGGACCGTTGTGTTGTGTATAGCAATTGTTATAATTGTGCTCTACATTTTGCCGAAGTAAGGGGAGAGTGGGTTTGCACATAAGTAAGTTACGTACTGGTATTGTATTTTCGCTGGTATTGGCATTCGTTGTTACAACGGCCGTCGCTCTTTATGCAGATGTACCGCAAATGCTGGGTGCATTAGCCCGTTTCCGCTGGGAATATCTGCCACTCATTCTGGCGCTAACACTCTTCAACTATATCTGCCGTTTTTTCAAATGGCAATACTTTCTCAAACGTCTGGGGGTGCATATCCCCTGGATAAAGAGCCTGTTGATTTTCCTGTCGGGACTCTCCATGGCGATTACCCCTGGCAAGGTAGGCGAATTGCTGAAATCATACCTGTTGAAGAGCACTACGGGAGACCCAATTAGCCATACTTCACCGATCATCGTGGCTGAGCGTCTGAGCGATGGACTGGCAATGCTCATCCTGGCAGCAACCGGGCTTGCGCTCTACCGCTTTAACTGGGCGGTGCTACTTATCTTGCTGTTGGTCGGCCTGGCAAGTATTCTGCTTATCCAGAACCGGACGCTCTCACTGGCGATACTGAGTTCTGGGGAGCGGTTGCCATTCATGGCACGAATCGCCCGCCCGGTACGTGCCTTCTATGAAAGTTCCTATACGCTGTTACAGTGGCGTCCCTTACTGCTAGCTGTATCGATTGGCGTTATTTCATGGTCAGGCGAATGTGTGGCCCTGTATTTTGTCTTTACCGGCCTTGGGATTGCACCCAGCCCCGACTTGCTTCTCAAATCTACATTTATTTTATCTGTTTCATCGCTGATTGGGTCGGCCTCGGGCCTGCCAGGAGGGCTAGGCATAGCTGATGGTAGTATGCTGGGACTTACTCGTTTGCTTGTAACGACTTCAGCAACACTAGGAGGTGCTGCGACGTTACTCATTCGTCTCTGTACGCTATGGTTTGGTCTGGGGTTAGGTGTGATTGCCTTGCTCACCTTCCGCGCAACTCAGCATACTGGTATTTCCATGAAACAGGAGGATAGTGAGGAGGAGAACTCTACGCAAGGATTAGAACACGAAACCACTAGCAACACCTTGCCTACCTTGCCTTTGTCTGAGCGCCAGCGAGGATTAGAGCCTGCATCGGCACCAGCAAGGAACGGAGACAAAGCTCTATGAAAACGATCATTATTATCCCAACGTATAACGAAATTGACAACGTGCGCCCACTCTTACAAGAGATTTTCTTGTATGCGCCCGATACAGATGTGCTGATCGTCGACGATAATTCACCTGATGGCACAGGACAACTTGCAGACGAGATCCACGAGGAGGATCCGCGGGTGCATGTGATGCACCGCACGGAGAAAGCGGGACTGGGAAAGGCTTATATCGCCGGCTTCAAGTATGCGATCGAGCATGGCTACGACGCGGCCTTTGAAATGGATGCCGATTTCTCCCACGACCCGCGCTATCTCCCCGATTTCTTGAAAGCGATCGAACATGCGGATCTGGTGATTGGCTCGCGCTACATCCCCGGTGGTGATACGCCCGACTGGTCACCGTTGCGCCGCTTCATCAGTGGTGGTGGGAATATCTATGCGCGCTTTCTCCTGGGTATTCCCGTTCATGACTGTACAGCGGGGTATCGTTGCTATCGCCGGGACGTTTTAGAACGTATCGATCTGGATAGTGTTCAATCGCAAGGGTATGCTTTCCAGATTGAGATGGCTTATCGTGCCAGGATCCTGGGTTTCACCATTGTGGAGACGCCCATTGTCTTCCTGGACCGCCGTGTGGGGAAGTCGAAGATGTCGCGCCAGATCGTTATCGAAGGCATTACCTACGTTTTGCACGCGCGCTTCAGTAAGAAACCAGTGGTACGCACGGCTATCGAGGAGCAGGACAGTGTATACAACGAGGTAGACGAGGAGGCTTCCGTAGTTGGGAGTCCGCCTGTCGTGCAAAAGTAGCGAGGAACGGCAGATTTACTATTATATTAACAAGAAGAGGGCTGCCCGAAAGCGCGGGCAGCCCCTTTTTATGGGACTACCTGTAACGGCGAGATGTTTTTTTCTTGCTCCCTTTTGTAGCGTGGCGTGGTTCAGGTTCATCATCGGGATCATAGTTAGGATCGAGGCCATACTTTTGACGGATTGCTATGCGATGGCGGGCGCGGCGTGCAACGTCGCGAGAAGGGGCATTGAACTGACGGGTCAGTTGATCGACGCTATGGACGGAACCTCCCTGTATGGAGACGGCGTTGCGCACTTCTCCATCATTGCTATACATCTCTATTTCACGGCCAGCCGCGCGAGCCTCGGCTGCCAGCCGCGCGATGACGTTATCGGCTGTTTCACCATGGCGCGAGTAGATGATATGAATACGACGGTCGTGGCTTACCTGTTCGCTGGCCCCGTCGCCATCAAAGATAAGGAGGACGCGATGTGGCGTATGACGATAGCGATTCACCAGTTGGGTGACGAGGGCGTCACGAGCTGCTGCAAGGTTACGCGCTTCT
>VBHS01000056.1 GCA_005881295.1 Chloroflexota bacterium | reverse complement strand
CTCTAGAGAGATGCCATTAATGACGTCTGTTTGTTAACTCACATGATGAATGGTATACGATTGATTCATCACATTCGTGTCAGGTGTCCAGCGCCCAAGATAGTGAACAAGAGGAGAAGCAGAAGAGAAATGAAAGCGAAGACTTCCGTTCACGATCAAAAATATCAAACACCCAAACAGGCACTGATTTGATATAATAGGTTCCTGGCAAATATTTGTGAATTTCTGGAGCGAGTGTGAATGGCAGAAGAAAAGCAACAGCATATCAGAGAAAAAGAGCAGTATTGGCGAAACATCGAGACAGTGCAACTCGGACAAGAGTTTCCATTGTTTGACACCGATAGAAACCGCACACAAGTTCGTTACTCGGATGATGGTTCTTTTGCAGGCTTGAAATCAAGCATACGGCTGGAAACAGGATTTCTTGGCAAGCTCAACATTTCGATTTCTGCTGCCCCCTACACGAAGAGCAGATATGCGGTAGTAACCCCATTTGACCCCAAACAAGGATACCCTGTTGATACAGATGATCTTTCTTTTCACCGCCGGGTAGTGAAAATCAGCAAGATGAGGCACGAACTCGCCGATGCAATAGAGGGCTTATATCTCTTCGTTTTTATAACAGATGAAGATTTGTCTTTGAATGGCAGAATGCAAGCGCTCTTGCAAGAGAACGCAACATTAACGGGAAGCGATATTGCCTCCATGCTTCATCATTTGTTCCTGACGCTGAAATTTCCAAACGGGTCGTCTGTTACGGCCCGAGCAATGTATGACACACACCAGCGATTGCTTCTGTTTCGTACATTTTTCCCCTCTGATACCGGACCCTTACCCAACGTGGGAAGCGTACAATCCTCTGCCCAAAAAACAGCAAGCAGGCACAGTACCATCCAGAATTTTAACGAAGAGCCAGGGAACGTTAGAAGTGAAGGGTTTGATATCTTGCTGCCTTTCGACCTGGCAAAGTTGAAAACTATCCAGTCAACTTTTCTCTTTCTCCCCAACCTGGATTAAGGCGGAAAGCTTCGTAAGAACTGCATGCACTTCTTGCTCTGCCTGTTGCACGTCTCCTGCAAAGATCAAGCCCATGGGATTTTTAGCCATACGGCAGATTATTCTCGTTCCATCCTGCTTCAAAACATCATCTCTTTCAGCAAGGCACACCCTGACGCGACCTACATCTACCTTTTCTGGCAAGGGATATTTATCAAAGGTACAGATGCCTGCCTGGATGACGGCCCTCATATTATTGATGGTCTGTGCTTTTCTATTGGCTCCCAGTACAGTCATAATGGCGTCGGTATAGTTCGTCCAGCGTGGATTGCATTCCGCCAGATAATTAGCCACCGGCTGTTTTCTTTCCCTCTGCAACTTCTGTTCCAGTTCTCCCGGAATCATGATATCAACGTTAGCAACGCCGCGAATCGAGGCAAAGTCTACGCCGCACTTGCGGGCGGTCATTCTTAGAAACGTTTCAAAGAATGCTGCTGTCTGCTCCTCATATTGCTGTTGCATGCGCTGTAGATGGGGGTTCCTGGGAAGATAGGTACTTGTTCCAATGCACGCCTTACTACCTTTCTTCTGCAACTGACTATTCCACCCAAGTGATTCCACCTGGCCATCGATGATCACCACAGACATGCCAGGAGAATCGGCGAAGTCTATGTAGCGGCTGATGACTATCCTCGCTTCTTTCTGCGTATTCATGGTAGCAGCCAGGTGCTTCTGCGAACTGGCCAGCGCATCTTGCCAGCAAGTGTAGTGCTGCGCATGTTCAACATCCCCGTTCGGTACGACCTCGATACCTGTAGAGTTTTCATAGACGAGGCAGCAACCGTAATTGCCATCCGACTCAGCGGCCCGGAGCATCACTCCCATTGGATAGATACCTGCTATGCCTGCCTGGTGGTATAGCTCCTCCACCCTGGCGAGAAAATCTTTCGCTGCATTGCTGACATCATCGAGCGCCGAGACAGCATAATCGGGTGGACGAAATCCCTCCAGGTCAAACTCATCAGCAAGTTGATAAAAATTCGCTTTGTTTTTGAGCGCATGGGTTATATTCCCTGGAAGGCCCCACGGTTGAGCGCCTAAAACGTCACGCATGTGCGTTTCTGTTTCGGGGACGTTGATGTACGGCACGACTAAAGGCGCTGATCCTGCCAATTTTTCGTTTTCCGCTCTGAGTTCGTCAAGCGTCCGTGGAGTAATAGCTTTGCCGAAGAGCCGGCTGAGATAGTCCATTTGTGTGCGAATATCTGTTGTGTGCTGGTCGACGAGCACGCGTACATTCCCGGCATCAAGAGGGAGATGGCCACATCTTTCACCGTAGTGACGCTCCACCTGTTTGACCAGTGCTTCATTTGAGGCACGCAAGACGCCACTTCCCACATTATGGAAACCGACTCCGAGTGTTGCCGGAACAGGTGTTGCAAATAATGCTGTATCCAGGATGCTCATGATCATAAAAAAACACCACTATTCCTGCCAGCTTCTGCTTTTCAACGTACTTTCAGCCATTAAGCATATCAGTCTATTGCGAAGGTTCCAGTAAAAGACAAGTGTGACTGGAGGGCAAAACATAGGCTAGCATATATATTCTTCAGAAGAATTATAAGCGATTTACGGATGCTGTCAATTTGGCCGGGAGTACAAAGTACTGGAGTACGTTTTCCTGGAAATGTGAGGATGCTGATAGGGAAAGAGTATTCCAAGGGCCAAGCCATAAATGATATGTCCCAGCAAACTGAGACTCAAAGTGGTGAGTGTGAGCTTGAATAACATCTCCTGCCCATGTGGAGCAAGAAGCAGGGTAAGCACGAGGCATCCCCAGATGGCGATTCCGAATGCCAAACCCGCTAAACGACTATTCACTCGTGGCTTTAGTACACCATAACCAACTGTGAAAGCCATTCCCATAAAGCCGCCATCACCCAGGTATCGCCATACATATCCTACAATCCAGTTGGGGTGTGAGGTGTTGAATAACCACATATTAATTTTCGGAATAAAGTCGCCCCACACTCCGGCGATAATGAACGGAACACGCATGCAGTCATAGAGGAACACCGCAATCAAACCAATTATCAGGCCCTGGAGAGCGAGTTTCCCATACCTGGGGAATCGCAACGCGAGGGCAACACCCAGCACGGTGGCAGGCAATACTATCGTGAGTGTGGCGATAGACAATGGAAGCAGGCCTATGATGGCGACGGCGAGTGCTGTAATAGGGGAGAAGCCAATTGCGAAATAGGCAACGCTCATGAGCACATCGAGGAGTCTTGCATTTGAGATTATAGCGCCAGCAAGCTTCCATTGTCTTAATCTGGAGTGAAGAGGTGAAGTTGACATTGGAGGTCTCCTTACCTGCCCTTCATGAGTGCATCTATATGTTTGTGGTTAACACACAGGTTTCAATACTGGTGAAAGTATGCATGCTTTCACCCCGGATTACTATGAATAGGATCACACTGCACAAGTGATAGGTTTCACGATTGGCGTATTCAGTGTTGAGAAAATCAGATACAAGACTTCTCACTCAGCCGGTCCTATCACTTACCGGCGGAAAAAGGGAAGAAAAATGCGGCCTCTCGCTCTGTCTGACAAATATGTTGAGAGGCGACCATCATGGATGGCCGCCTCTCAAGCTCAAACAAACTGGCTCCGGCTCCTTATGGGATCACTACATCTTGCAACGTGACGGGCTTATGCAAGGTGTAATCCAGTTCGTTAGACTGGCTCACTCCGGGAGGAGTGATCGTGTCCATTACCTTGGGTACCGTGCCTGGATCCACGGTGCAGTGCGGATCGGTACTCGCGGTAGCACACACGCCGAACAGGAAAGGCTGAGGTGTCGGGGCGAAGCCACGTGCCTGGTCTGGACTAAAGCCATCCTGGCCGGTCAACGTCACTGTAAAGCCCCAACCTGATCCTGGTTGTCCACCAAGGCTGGAGGTTGGCACACTGAAGGTGATGAAGCGTGAGATGGCATTGGCGCTGATAGCAACTGTGCCCACTGTGGTGTTATGTGCGTCAATGTAACGCTGTCCAAACCCTTGCACCTCGATTAGCCTGCTCCAAGCTGCGCTCGAGTCAATCGCGTAATTGCGCTGCGGGAAGGACGCGGCCGTCGAGGTATCACTTGACGCTGCACTGGGGTTATGCACGTAGACATCCACCAGTTGAGCCCCAAGCGGGCTACCAAAAGTTGGTGACAGGTCGCGAGTCTGCAACTTGAAGGTGACGGTCGAACCATCAGGACTAATGATGACACGGAACTCCTGTATGTCGAAGGCTCCCGCGTGGAAGTCAACAGCCGTAGGATACGCGTAGTTCCCAGGACCGTTATCGTCGTTGGAGGGATCTGTGACATCAAAGACGACTTTGCCAGGGGTAAAGTCAAAGACGATGGTTCTCTGGTCGTGGGCAGTAGCCCCGGAAGGGCTAACAGCTACGGTATTCAAAACGGTGGTTCCACCTGTGATAGGGACCGACACGCTGAAAGAGCCATCGGACTTATTAGTCGGCGTGCTGACCACTGTGGTCTGGCTGTTGGTGTCGGTATTGGTGGCTGCCACATAAATGGTGTTGCCGGCGACCGATGTACCGGTAACGGTCACGGGAGAGCCGGTGACACTTGATT
>VBHS01000055.1 GCA_005881295.1 Chloroflexota bacterium | reverse complement strand
TTCCTTCTCCCGAATACGGCACCCAGCAATCGACTCTCTAGTATAAACACACTATGCGATCCGTCAGTTCATGCTCATGTCAGTTGCCAGCGCACCCAAAAATAGTGTGTTCTGAAGATGCGTTCTCGTTCAAAGGGCACAATACTGGGAGCAGTGGTCAAGCAGGGGTAGCAACCCAGAAAGAGGTAGATCAACTGTACGAGCAGATGAGGTTAGAAATGCTGCAGGAGAGCTTCCGAGGTTTGATGCTCCCATTGACTGCATGGGGGGTGAAGGTGACTTGAGCGTGAGAGTCCTGGATGCTTTCGAAGTACTTTCCGCAAGACACTTTTGCAAATTCAAGATACCTTTTAGAAGGGGTGTGAAACGTTCACATACCATCTTTTTTAAAGAAAATATATTTTTGCTTCATAGCAAGCTTATAAATACTTGACGCTGCACCAGCTACGCCGTATACTTTGTACCGTGAATCAAAGAAGACCTCGCTGGAACAAGGAGCAAGGGCGACCGCAAGGGTCGCCCCTACTATACACCTATACACCGGATCGGCGTGGCAAGCCCATGTATAGTAGGGGCGACCCTTGCGGTCGCCCTTGAAACGAAAGGAGCCGCGCACAATGGCAAATCAGCAAACTCTCGAATTCATTAAACTGCAACCTGTTGATAAATGGAATCTGTTCAGGCTTGAGCATCCTGATGAAGCTATTGACCTGAGTGGAGCGGATTTAAGTGAAACGAATCTTGGTGGAATTAATCTCTTCCGCGCGGATTTGAGCGGTGCAGATCTAAGCGAAGCGGATCTCTGGGAAGCCAATTTAAGCGGAGCTTACCTGATGGGAGCAAACCTCAGCGACGCGAACCTGGCGCGAGCAGACTTGAGTTACGCAGACTTGAGCTCAGCTAATCTCAGCGATGCCGCTCTTCGTGACGCGAGCCTCCGGGGCGCTCTACTTACACACGCCAATCTGAGTAGATCAGATCTGTGTGGAGCGAATCTGAGAGAAGCTATCATAACTTCCGACCAACTCAACCAGGCGCAACCACTCGATGATTGTCTCTAGCGAGAACTCCACCGGTGTGGACTCACTTTTCCAGCAGAGAAGAAACGTTTCCTGCTGTATCGTCAGGGAGGTCGGTCAAACTCCCATGTACCAGGGGCAGCGTAAGGGTGGCGGTCGTCCCCTGATCGGGCGTGCTGGTCACGCTCAGCGTGCCGCCATGAGCTACGGCAATGCTCCGCACAATGGATAGTCCGAGGCCTGTACCTCCTGCCTCACGCGAACGGGCCTTGTCCACTCGATAGAAGCGTTCGCCCAAATGTGGCAGATCCTCAGCAGCAATGCCGATCCCCGTGTCGCTGACCTCCAGGAACGCCTGCCCCTGTTTCGCAGCCGTGCGCACCGTGACATGACCGCCATGGCGATTATATTTGATGGCATTGTCGAGCAGCGCGAGTACCGCTTGTTCGAGCAGTGTCGGATCGCCAATCACCAATGCTGTTTCGTTGGATTCTACCTGAACGCTGATCTCTCTCTGCTCTGCCAGGGCCTGTATGCGACGCGCTCCCGCGTGTGCTACATCCTCGAGGTCCACCACCTCGTGCTCCTGGTGCGAAGAACTGTTGTCCAGGCGGGCAAGCGTCAGCAAGTTGGACGCCAGCGTCCCCATATGGTTCGCTTCCGCAACGATATCCTCTAATAGCGCCGCATCTTCTGCTGCCAGCTGTTCACGACTGCGCAGCAGCACCTCGGCATCAGCACGCAGCAGCGTCAGCGGCGTGCGCAACTCGTGCGCGGCGTCCGCAATGAACCGCTGCTGGTTTGACCACGCCAGTCGTGCCGGTGCCAGCGCGCGATTCGCCAGGAACCGGTAGCGGGCCGGCCCGTCGATAAGGCCGACTTCATCAGGTTATTGTTGAGAAACGCAGACGGAAGCCCCGTAGTATTTTCGTATGATGGCAGAGAGCCATTCTGATCGAAACAAACGACTATCTCGTTCATGGTAAAAGGCTGACCAGAAGGCGCACCAAATTGACCTGGAGGGGCGTATGGCGCAAGTAACGGGCAGGCGCCACGGAAGGGCGATTCACTTAGCCATTGCCCCACGTGCGCGCGGGCATGTCCGGCAGCATCGTTCTCAATGGGAGTCAGCAGGGAGTATTGGACTCCAAAGTAGAGGGCCACGCCAAACAGCACCAGCGCCGCGCCCAATACTACACAGTACCAGAGCGTTAAGCTGACGCGAAGCCCCTGAAACATGGCGGCTCCTGGCTCTTGTGCCAGGCGACCCCTCCTACGATGCAGGGGCCACCAGGCGAATCTGCTCCTGTACATGCTGCTGCTCCTTTGTTGCTGCTCTATGCTTCTATCTTGTAGCCCACGCCGCGCACCGTCTTAATTAATGGGCGCGAGAAGCCCTGGTCGATCTTGTCACGTAGATAGTGAATGTAGATATCCACCACATTCGAGAGAGCCTCCAGGTCATAGCGCCAGACCGCGTCAACGATTTGCGTGCGCGTGAGCACCCGGCCGGGATGGCGCATCAAATACTCCAACAAGGCAAACTCTTTGGCCGTCAACTCGATGACGCGCCCGGCACGCCGGGCTTCGTGCCGCACCAGGTCAAGCGTCAGATCGCCCACACAAAGCCGGAGGGTCTCATCAAAACGACGATCGCGGCGGCGGAGTAAGGCGTTGATGCGCGCCAGTAGTTCCTCCATAGCGAAGGGCTTGGTCAGGTAGTCATCGGCCCCCACATTGAGACCCGTCACACGGTCTTCAACTGCACCTCGCGCAGTGAGCATCAGCACCGGCGACATAATATGTTCGGCACGCATCTGGCGGCAGACCTCGAGTCCGTCAAGTCCAGGCAACATCACATCAAGGACCACCACATCATAGGTATCACTCAAGGCAAGATCAAGACCACTATGCCCGTCGTGCGCAAGATCGACGGTGTGGCGCTCTTCCAGCAGGACGCGACGCAGTAAATACGCCAGCCGCTGCTCGTCTTCTACCACAAGAATATGCATTACACCATTCCTTTTTACTCACCTGGGTACCACCCGGTCTTCGGTCAGTCTCTCTTCCTCTACTATACCGCATAACGATTGGTGCTGCTAATGCTTCATCCTCCACCAGTTTCCCCAGCGCTTTTCTTGTCCATTGTGCTATCTGCTGTCGAAGGGCAGCATCTGTCATTTCTGTCATGAACATTGCTCCTCTCGCCCCAGTTGCAATCATACAAGTGCACCTTTACATCACAAATGTCCCGTTCTGCTACGCTAGAGCATAACATCCTTTCATTGAAATTTAATGAGAACTGTATGAGAATATTCTCATGGAACGCTGATCACATCATCATGCGCAAAGGAGATAGAATACGTTCGCTCAACTTGCTGTACCATGGACGGCTCATCCACTGTTCGCGCGTCAATTCCATGGCATTCGTGACGTCGCAGCTGAACAGCTCTTCCATTTGTCGGGCCAACTCTTCGCTGTATACCTCTGCGTTGATCTCGTAGTTGCCAACGGAACTGAGGCGATCCAGGTTCGCCGTCCCGATGGTTGACCAGGCTCCATCTATGGTACATGTTTTCGCGTGGAGCATATTGCGGTAACCAAAAACGCGAATGCCCGCCTGCAAGCATTCCGTAAAATAGCCTCGTGCGAGCCAGTCAACGACCACATGATTGGAGACCCAGGGCACCAGTATCTGTACCTCCACGCCGCGCCTGGCTGCCTCCTTAAGTGCATCGAACAGTGAACCATCAGGCACAAAATAGGCGTTGGTGAGCCGGATAGCGTGTTCGGCGCGATCAATCGCTGCGATGTACATATCGCGAATCGGGAACGTGAGACGCTGAGCATCCGTGCTCAGAAAGTTGATGTGTGAATCGAAGCGACGAGGATAATGCCGGGTGATCGGTGCCTGCCCGGTGACATGCCGGTTCCAGAAGTCGATGAACGATTGGGCCAGATCTGCTGCGGCGGGTCCAGCGATGCGCAGGTGCGTATCGCGCCAGGTGGTCGCATACGGACTGCCCAGGTTATAGCCCCCGATGAAGCTGGTCGCACCATCCACGACGAGCAACTTGCGATGGTCCAGCGCGTAGCGCCGCAGGTCAAGCAGGTCCAAGGGGCGGCGCACAGCCTGGTAGGAGAGGACATGCATCGCCGGCGGGAAGACCTTGAAGGCGTGGGGCACGACCAGATTGCCGAAGCTATCGAAGACCACATAGACCTCCACCCCCTGCGCGGCTTTGCGTGCCAGGGCCTCCTTGAAGGCCTGACCGACCTCGTCCTCTTTCCATATATAGGTTTCGAGATACACACTCTCCTGTGCTGCATCAATCGCTGCAAGCATAGCATCGTAGAGATCACGCCCATAATCGTAGACGAGCAGGCGATTGTCCCCCACCTGCACTTCGTCGAGAGACGGATGGGGAAAGCTTCCCTCTTGCCGGTGTCGCTTGCGCTGCTCGGTGATGACCTGGAGGACAAAGATAATGGCCGCTTCCAGGAGGACCATCAGGCCGGTCAGTACCAGCAGGATTCGTATGATGGGGTGCCGGCGCGGTTTGCGTAACGCAGCCAGGACCTTCACCCCGTGTCGTTTTCTTTGCATCTCTTGCTCCTCCCTGATTCTATGCGAGGATAGTTAAAAGGCAATAGCTCTACAATTTTCCCTCTCGAAAACGCTTCAAGCATACTACAACAACGAACTTACCGCCAACTATACCTTTGTTGAGTACTTACGGTCAAGTTATGCTGGTGTCGCACCATTGGCACTCTATCTATTTTTAGCGGCGACCGGAGCCTAACATTGGAAAATTCTCATGTTTTTCCAATAGAAAACCAAAGCCCAGATCACCGGAACGTATGCCGAAGGCCCGCGCCCTGGCTCTCGCCCACACGTTGAAGAAATGGATCACCATTGCATCTATCGTGTGCTTCGGCACACTTAGCGGACTTGTAGACTTGCACCAGGTCGGTACTACAGCCAGCCACACCAACCAGTCATCTTCAAAGTCTTCTCAGGCGACGCCGACACCCTCGTCTTCTAATGGCTTTTTTGACCAACAAGGAGGAAACAACTTTGGATCAAGTAACTCTTCACAGGGATCCACCGGCGGGTCCAACAATTCTTCGCAGGGTTCCACCAGCGGGTCTAGCAACTCTTCCCAGGCACCCGTCAGCGGGTCCGGCGTCTCCTGACGCCAGGCATCTATGCCCTCGTAACCATTCACAGGATTGCCACTGGAAGTGATACAATGACCTGGTGGGGTCGCTTTTCTGCTGGCGGTTGCTTGCTCCCGCGAACAGCAGAAGTTGCTCGCGTGAAATGAAAGAAGGAGAATATCATGAGGCACAGGTTTGAGCACCCGTGGGCTTATGGCTATGGGCATCCGTGGGGTCATGGATATGAGCATCCATGGGGTCATGGCTATGGGCATCCATGGGGCCATGAGTATGTCTTGTGGCCTGGAACGCTTCTATCAGCGTTAAGCACCTTGATCTGGATAGCTTTGTTCATATGGCTTGCCTGGCTATTGCTGAGGTGGATCATCCCATATCTTATGCCCATGTTCGCAGGCAATTTTGGCATGGAAGCGGAAAATCCCTCCGCGTTAGAGATACTGCGCCGGCGCTACGCCGCTGGAGAGATCGATGCCGTCACGTTTGAACAGATGCGAGAGCAGCTGGAATCATCCTCCCCACGAGGATACTACGGCATCCATCCCGATGACAATAGCTATTCGCGTGAGACCAGGTCTGGCTACAGGGACACCTTTTCCTCGCCTATCTCACTCGAACAGAGAGACGCCCGGATGGCAAAGCGGAAACGAAATCCATCTGAACCCAAGGATTGATGTGCCGTCACATGATCAGGGCAACCCCCTAAGGGCGCGAACTTGACGCTTATGGGGCGACCCCTATACAATCGACGGAGCGCCGGTTTCATCAGTCACATCCGTATGCTGCCATCGTCCTCCATGTTTCAGCATCAACGAATGAATGTGCGGGTTCTCGGCAGTGTCAAGAAAGACAACATGCTTCGCAAACTGAGGAGTCCACTCGTGAGCGATAATTACATCCTCACTGGCTTCAGGCAGTCTCATGAGCTGCGTCAGATCCGTGTGTTCCCACGCACCTGGTTGTAACGGCATCCGCAATTCGTTCACATGGAAATTACTGTCTACGTACACAACCTGTTTGGCCCTATCAGTCTCCCAGGCAAAACCAGTCAGGGCGGAGCCAGCTGCCAGGGGCGCCGACGTCAGACTCGTCAAATCAGCGAATGTCCAGGCGCCATCCTGGTCGCATACCAGCTCATAGACATCCCCATCTGTGCCTGTATAGACGACCTGCTTTGTACCGCCAGTCTCCCAGGCATAGGCGGCCAGGGCAGTATTCCCTGCCGGGGATGCATCTGTCGCGTCCATCAGGTCGGTATGCCTCCATGTATCATCCATGCCGCACATGAGTTCATGTATGTGTCCATCTCCACTCACATATACCACCTGCTTTGTTTTGCCAGCTTTCCAATCATAAGCGGCCAGCAGTTCGTTCTCGGCAAGGGGGGCGCCCACCAGTTGGGTGAGGTCGGTATATTTCCACATTCCGGTTACTCCCGCGCTTAGTTCGTGCAGATGCCCATCGCGACCGCTATAAACAATGTGTTTGGTTCCGGCAGCCCTGAAAGAATAACTGACCAGGGAAAAGCCATCAGCAGGAGCAGCCCCGATGGGTTGCCTCATGATATCCTCGAAACTCCAGGGACGATCCTGGTACCTGACCAGTTCGTAAATATGGCCATTCGCATCCATTGCGCTGGCATACGCTATCTGTTGCGTCTGGCCATCCGGCCAGCTAGAGCCTGCCAGTATGGCATCTTCTAACCTAGGACCACCTGCAACGCGCGTAATATCGTCATCGATCCACCTCCCTTTCTGCCCAATGACCATCTCATGTATGTGATTGTCACCGGTTTCATAGGCGATGTGAGAGGTACCATTCAAAGGCCACTCGTAGGCAACAATATTGCTTGGCATAGCTTGTCTCTCGCGCTCCTTCTCTCAGCTTGTCTATTTTCTTCAGCATCTCTTGTTATTACGTCAGCAGGCAAGAAAACGTGACTGAAGAAATTACTTTACCCTCTCTGCTTCCTGCTGGCGCAGGATAAAGCGCTGGATCTTCCCACTCGGCGTCTTGGGGAGCGCGCTGACAAACTCGATCTCGCGCGGGTAGGCATGGGCAGAGAGCCGCAGCTTATGGCATTATAACATAGTTGAGTCGACGCATCCTACTTTCCATCCTCGCTCACTTTCTGCTCCTCGCCCATGCCGGTGTTTGGCAGCGCACCCAGGTAGGAGAGCATAGCCACGCCCGTTTTGATGCCCATAAAGAAGCGCGCAACCTCCATATTCTCATTTGGAGCGTGGTTGGACTCGTCAGCGTTGGCGTAAGGAACGCCAAAGGCCGGGATGCCCAGCGTTTTCGTGAAGACATAGTTGGGCAGGCTGGCCCCCTTAGCAGGAACGAGGAGCGGCTCAGCGCCCTGGGCGGCGATAATGGCCTGTCGTAGTGGCTCGGTAAAGGGCGAGTCCAGCGGGGTTTTCGAGGGGTCCATGCCCCCATAGCTTATAACGCTGACCTCCGGTGCATGGCGCTGGACGTGGGCTATCACTTTTGCCAGGATCTCCTCGGCGGTCTGGGCCTCGACCAGGCGGATATCGCACTTGGCAACGGCCTCATGAGGCAGGACAGTTTTGGAGCCGGGACCACCATAGCCGCCATGGATGCCATTGATGGTCAGCGTCGGCCATGCCGCCAGCCGTTCAAAATAGCCACGTTCCTTCGGCTCATCGAGGCGCCGCAGGCCAAGCGATCGTTTGACCTCATCCACGTCGATAGGCAGCCTTGCCAGCGCCTGGCGCTCCAACTCGCTCAGTGGCTCCACATTTTCATAGAAGCCGTCGATCGTGATCTCCCCGCGCTCGTTTTTCATTGTGGCGAGCAGGTGAACTAGCGTCCAGAGCGGATCTGGCACAATACCTCCCCAGTGACCCGAATGGAGGTCCCGATTGGCGCCCCACGCGCGCAATTCGATATTAAGCACACCGCGTACACCAAAGCTGATGGTCGACTGCCCATTCTCGTGCACCGGTCCGTCGCTGACGATCACCAGGTCGGACTGCAGTTCATCGCGGTGCGCGCCTATGAACGCGGGCATATGCGGGCTACCCACCTCCTCCTCGCCCTCAAGCAGCACTTTGACATTGCAGGGCAGCGTGCCTCCGCAGGCCAGCAGGGACTCCAGGGCCAATAACTGGGCGAAGTGCTGGCCCTTGTTGTCACCCACGCCGCGCGCGTAGAGGCGACCATCGCGGATTGCAGGCTCAAAAGGCGGAGAAACCCATTCTTCCAATGGATCAGGCGGCTGGACATCATAGTGCCCGTAGAGTAACACGGTCGGCGCAGCGGGTCGGGCGTGATATTCGCCGAAAACCATGGGCCAGCCGTCGGTAGGCACGACGCGAACCGCCAGGCCCATCTGGCGCATCACTCCTGCAATATAGTCCGCCACCTCACCAATCCCCTCACCATAGGCGCTAATACTTGGACGACGCAGATACTCTATCAGTCGCTGCAAAAACATCTCAGCATGTTCATCAATGTATGCGAAAATGTCGTTCAGACCGGGGGTAAGCTGGCTATTCATGAGGCGTCCTTTCCTTTCCTTATCTTCATCCCATTTACAACACACCCGATACAACCACCAATTTGGGCCATCCCTCGTTTAATTAGAGAGAAACTCTTCAAGGGTATGATATGATAATTAAAAACAAAAATGGCATCACGGCATTGGGAAATCAGGATTACAGTCGGCAAGGCCCTTTGCCAGGAGATCGGGATATGTCCATCCCGGAATATTCCCCTTTTTACACACTAGAAGAGAGCAATCATACAACATGCAAACACTATCAGAGCAGCGACAGACAAACAACTTGAGTTCACAATCACGTACGATTGCCATTTTTGCTATGCTCCTCTTCGCCTTTGCTGGACTGATCAGTGGTTTTGCCGTAGGAACCTTCACACGCCCTGGATCGCATCCACAAACAACGAACCAGATCGCAGGGGCAACCCCACCGATAACGAGCCGGAACATGACCCCGACACCTACCCCGCACTTAGAACATCCAATATCGTTAGGGTTTCCCAATATAGATTTAACCAGTGACATAGTGGCGGCAGACGACACCCACACGTATACCATTTCTGTACAGGTTACGGATCAATCCAATGGAAAGGCAGTGGGCAACCCTGTTCATGCCTCCGGCATTACCTGTAAAATCTGGCTTACCAAAGATGGAAACGTGAGCGAGAACATGCCAACCGACAGACTCCAGGCAGCCGATACCCTCTCATCGCCATTCCCCAAGGAAGAATCCGGTTCACTCGACTTCTTCGATACTACAACGCCTCAGACACAAATGTGTAACCCCAAAGGACGAGCGACCTGGCACTATAAAGTGGCTTCGTCAACTGCTCCTGGCACCTATTTCCTGGTGGCCCTTACTGATTGGGGCGGTATTCACTACGACTGGAGCTGGGTGCAGATCAACGTTATGAAGTCGCAATAAGTCGAGGTATCTCTCGTACAATACCGCGCACCAGTGCAGCGAATCTTGGCCGCACAGCGTCTGCCGCCGCCAGCACCTCTGCATGATTGACCTCGCCTGTCTCATTGCCTGTGGCTGTATTGGTGATCAGGCTCAATCCTAGCACCTGCATCCCTGCATGGCGAAGCGTCCACCGAAACGCTCATCATTCGGCCCCAATAAAGGATTGGCCCCCGCGAGACCAGGCATGTTGATATGGTCGCGTATGAGCATAAAATCACCTGGACGATAGGCGGGATTCACCCCACCGGCAGCATTGGTGACGATGAGGGTATGTGCGCCAAGTTGTCGCATCACACGCACAGGCAGCGTCAACACTTGCAAGTGATATCCCTCATACAGGTGGAAACGACCTTGCATAGCTACCACGGGCACATTTTCAAGCAGGCCAATGATCAGGCGGCCCGCGTGTCCTTTAACGGTGGAACGGGCAAAGTGAGGGATATCCGCGTAAGGCACGATAGCAGGCTCGGCAATTTCAGTAGCGAGATCCCCTAGCCCGGAGCCAAGTATCACGCCCACCTCCGGCTTCAGAGACGTCCTTGTTTGAATTGCCTGAACCGCCTCCAAAACCTGGTCATATAATTCCATGAAGAGCCTCCCAATTGTTTTCTTCTTACCCAGGATACCTCTTATGGACGTAATTCTCAATCACATCGCTACTGCCTACGTAATCGGGCTCGTTGTCTTTGAGCGCGCAAGCTGGCTATAGACCTGCGTTGTAGCAATATGCGCATGTCCCAGCAGTTCTTGCACCGAACGCAGTTCCATACCATCATTCAACTTCATCATTGCGAAGGAATGGCGCAGCATATGCGGGGTGATATTCGTGATCCCGGCCTGTCGAGCATACCCTTTGATAATCAGCCAGAAACCCTGCCGTGTCAATCGTTCGCCGTGATGATTTAAAAATAGAGACTCTTGCTCAGGATGTCGCCCCACGAGGTGAGGCCGGGCCTGCTCTCCATAGCGCTTGATCGCCTCCACTGCCAGCGGTGGCAATGGGAGGACGCGTTCGCGCTTACTTCGTCCGCTGCGCCCAGGACAGACGACTGTCGCCTGGTTGACATCAAAATCGGCTATGTTCAATGAGACAAGCTCGCTGACACGCATCCCCGTCGTGGATAACATATACAACATCGCCAGGTCTCGTTGGCCGCTGGAAGTTGAGACATCCACCTGCTGAAAAAGGCTGCTGATCTGCTCAGCGCTCAACACATTAGGCAGTTCTTTCGGCACACGTGGCGACTCTAACTTCTCGACAGGGTCAGAGGCGATATATTCCTGGCTGCGCAGATAACGAAAAAACGCTTTTATGGCTGCAATTTTACGTGCAATGGTAGTTGGACGATACGCCTGCGCCTCGCGCATCTCTAAAAGATAGCCAGCTATTTGCTCGCTGGTGACCTGCGGCCAGTTCTCTACTCCATGTTGCTTCAAATACGCACAGAACTGCGTCAGGTCATTGCGATAGGCTGCTGTCGTATTGTGATTGATTCGCCCACGTTCATCCTCATTCGAGGAAGTCGAAAGTGCGACTAAATATTCGTCCACAGCTTCTTGCAACATTGTACACTCCCCTGCCTCTACTAGCCGATTAAGATAAGTCGGCCACCAAATTTATTGCTTATAATGTGTCCCATTATATGCGATTGCACGCGATGCGGCAAGCAAGATAGGAGTGATAGTTGTAGATATTTGGAGAGAAGGCTTCCCGTGAGCGGGCTTGAGAGGGGTCCGGCCTGTCATCCTGAGCGCGAGCTTTGGATCTCTCCGTCAGTCGAGCGAGATCCAAAGCTCGCGCTCAGGATGACAAGCCTGATCTCCACATGTCTATGATACTCGTGGCAGACGTTGCCCTCATTCCGGGATAGTGATACACTATTGACAAGCGCAGGAATGGGAACAGATGGATTGTCATATCTTTAAGAGTGAGAGAAAGCCATGTTTGAATCACTGGAAGAAGCCTTTAAGGAAGTAGCACAGCTTCCTGAGGACGAGCAAAGACACATTGTTGAGATTATACGACAGGAACTAGCTTCGGAAAAGCGCTGGCAAGCCCTCTTTCACGATCCCAGATCTGAGCGTGTTCTTGAAAACCTGATAGCTGAAGCACTTGCAGAGGATGCAGCCGGGGAAACAGAGGAAATTACTGGCGAGAGCTTTCTCTCGTGAAGTCGAAGCGCACGAAACAATTTCACGCCCTTTTCGCCGAATTGCCAGAGTCGGTGCAAAGACAGGCTAATGAAGCCTATCGGCTCTTTCGAGCTAACCCCTCACATCCGAGCCTGTCTTTTAAGCAAGTCAGTCCTCGTGGTCCTGTCTATTCAGTACGCGTAGGCCTTCACTATCGTGCCCTTGCCATTCGTCAGCCAGACTGCCTCCTCTGGTTCTGGATCGGTTCCCATGCCGAGTATGATAAAATGCTTTCTCGCTTATAAAGCGTGTCTAGAGTGGAAGCCGTAGCTGACACAGCTCCACCATTTCAGCCGATGGCCGTCTTGGTGGCTTGTCTTGACTCGACAGGGTACGCACTCCATGCCGAAGGTACCGAGAAGTATTCCCCAGAGCTGTGGAGTTTGTTGTATAATAAACTAAATTCTGCCTTGCAGATATAACAATAGATGTCATACATCACGCACTCTCCCCGCGAAGGAAGCAAACGTGATGTAAAACAATAAGGAGTTACAAAAGAATATGAGTAAACTGCTAGACATGTTCGCGCAAGCACGTCGAGCGCAGGGTGGCAGCGGAATGGGCTTCTTAGGGAAAAACAGGCAAGAGACAAAGCCGAGAGCCGCAGCTATCGTCATCGAACTGGCAACAGCCGATGTCAGCAACGCCGAGGCCGCGCTCAAAGCTGGGGCCGACGGTCTGCTCTTCACGTGGGATGGGAAGGATACTTCCTGGCCCGAAACACTGAAAAGCGTCACTGAGGCTGCCCAGGCCAGTAACGAGAAGGCCGTCACTGGTCTACGCGTCACCGGCGGTTGGGATACACTGACACGCGAAAGACTGGAACAGATCAAAGAACAGGGTATTGCCTACATCGTGCTCCCCTTAGACGCACCGGCCAGTCTAGGCTGTGCGCTATCCTGCTCTCTTGAGTGTCACTAACGATCTCAGCGAGTCTGATGCCTACACACTGATGACCATAGGCGTACAGGCCATCCTGCTTTCAGCCAAAGAGATCGACAACAAGACAAAGCAGCGTATCAACGACCTGCGTGAATTGCTCGAGAAGATTCACCAGGAAGATAAAGACAGCAAGCAAACATCGATCAAATCGTAGTCAGTTTTGTATAAAGAGAAATACAAAGGGATGCGACCGTTCCGTGGTCGCATCCCTTTGTATTTCTCCTCTCACCTGACCGCATCTGGCGTTCTTCGCTTCACCAGAGCACAAGAAAGAGCCATGTTCCATCTGTACTCGTTACCAGTTCCCGAGTTTCTTGTTGTTCAGCACCCGTGACGATGCTCGTGACGCTTCCATGACGCTTCCTCGTCATACTAGCATCAGAGAGGACGAGGTGCAACTGGTGGTGGAAGGATCGCTGAGGCGCTCACCACAGACCTGGAGTCTCGTTGAGCACAGAAAAGGAGTCCATTCATGACAAAAGACACGACTTTTCAGCATGTTGGTTCAACACTATCCTTTCCCAGGAAGCATGTGTTTGGGGTGTTCGACTCATTGCTGGAGGGTGAACAGGCCGTCCAGGAACTTGTGGATGCCAGGTATCATGCGGAAGATATTGCGTTCATCCCCAGTCAAGATTTTCCTTCAGCTTTCCAGGAGCACGTGCGGAAGGAAGGGCTTTTTTGGCAGATTATTCATAAGTTAGAAGTCACGTCAGATGAGGGAGCCACAAGTGAACTGTACTTAGCAGCGGCACGTCAGGGGTTTCATATCATTACTATCTATGTGCCACAACGTGAGCACATTGGTGATGTGAGTGCTATCCTGTTCAACCACGGTGCTCGCCTGGTCAAATACATCGGCAACTGGTCGATTGAGGACCTCTTTCCACCAATCAAAAGCGACAAGAGATGAAGGCCTTTTTAATCGACCATACGAGATCGAAAAAAAGTCACTTCCCTCCCTGCTAACTTGAAGATACCATCTTGTGCCAGAATAACTGGCGCCTGGGTATGCTCCGCAACAGCCTGCGCGTCGTCTGCCAGACACACCAGGGATCTTCATTGTTTCGCCAATAATAATAACCCGCCACCTCATCTGGTTCAAGGCCGGCTATTTGCTTGAAAGCGCTCTCTAATGCCTGCTCCTCGCCACCAACCAGGTTAAAGTTCTGTAACCAGAGCTGGCTGCGTTTCCCATACTGGCGCGCACCCTCGACGATACTGCGCCCCCATTTCTCCACTACTGAGACATCTTCATGCAGTAACTGCCAGAAGAGATGACCGCCAACAGTATCCAGGTGTGGCAGAGCAGCCAGTTCATCAACCTGCCCCAGATCCTGGGGGAGCAGCGCAATCGCCGTTTTGGCATGGGGGTCTACTCGCTTGACACAGCCGCACAACTCCCCCAAAAAATCGACCATCGAACGCATGCGAAACCGCTGCAGGTCAGTAACATCCGGGCAGAGCGCACGACACACCGAGCAAAAGCAGGTCACATCTGGCCCACGTGGCTCATCGATCAGTATGCCATTGATCGGAAATTTTCGCAGGTACTGTTCCATCTCGTTGAAGAGCCAGCTGCGAAAAGATTCATGATTGAAACAGGAGACATCGTGGTAGCGCCCATGGCGATCCATGACCCGCGTGTCTGGATGGTGAAAAGTATACCAGCTCGGCATAAACGCTGGACCAGCAAACAAGTTACCATAGCGTCCAAGACTCAGGTACACCTTCAGACCTGTGTCCTGTGCCAGGCGCAATCCGCGTTCCAGGTCACGCGGCCAGCGCTGCGCCTCCTGTTCATGTATGGCGTAAACGATACTCCCCGCTCCCACGGCCCGAATCTGGTCAAAGTCCTGTTTTACAACTTCTGCATGGTGAAGAGGGTGAAAATAAGCAATGGTAATATCCATAGCACCTGCCCAAAAATAGGAATGAAGTGGAGCACATGAAAATGTAGAGAAACATTCATGCGTGTACAAGTAGTATACCACAGGCATAAAAAACTGATCATCAACAGAGTCATTTTGGCTATTCGGCCACCAATTTCCAGCCCTCAATCACGAGTATAACCAAAAAGGTTGTTAAGCTTGACAACTCTGCTGTTTCTGTGCAAAATGCACGCATGAGTCACGCACAGCAAGCACGAATCTCCAGCGAGGTATGCTTTGTTCGGGCATATGCAAAGGTTAACCTGACGCTCGATGTGTTGAGTCGGCTGCCAGATGGATACCACGAGTTGGCAACGGTCATGCAGACCATTGATCTACACGATACCATCTGTCTGATAGCGACCAGCGACCAACGAGTGCACATGATCTGCACTATTCCCGCATTGAGCAATCTTGACAACCTGGCTGCACGCGCGGTAGACATGGTGCGTCAACGCCTCGGGTGGCGTCAAGGAGTGCGTATTGAGCTGTACAAACGTATCCCTTTGGCGGCAGGATTGGGCGGAGGAAGCAGCGATGCCGCCGCTGTCTTACTTGCGTTGCGGCAATGGTGGCAACTACCATTTTCCGCAGCCGACCTGCTCAGCATGGCGGCCTCACTGGGTTCTGATGTCCCGTTTTTTTTAACCGGAGGTCTTGCGCTCTGTGAGGGCCGGGGTGAGCGCGTAACGCCTCTTGCCCATTATTGGCCGGCATCGATGCGCTGGCTACTCTTACTCAAACCCTCCATCAGTGTATCCACGGCAGCAGTTTTTCGCGCTCTGCCCGCAACTGACTACACTGACGGAACGCACAGCAAGGCGGTTTCAGCAGCCCTGAATGCAAACAGTGATCCACCCCTGGAACACCTGCATAACGGCCTGGAACGCAGCGTGTTGGAACGCTATCCCGCGGTCGCTCGGGCTAGAGAGGACCTGTTCAGCGCTGGTGCCGCAGTGGTGCGACTCTCTGGTAGTGGTCCAACGCTCTATGCGCCATTTGCTGAACTCGCCAGCGCTCTCCATGCGCACCATCAGATGCAAGCCATGGGATACGAAGTGTATCTGTCGCGTGCTACTCACCCCAGCCCTGGGGATGTCTGTCTTTTCTAATGTAATGTAAGGAGGCTATTTCTCATGTCCGATGTGTACTATTGCGTGAAGTGTAAAAAGAAAACCGAGATGAGGGACCCCCAGAGGGTAACAACGAAAAACGGGAAACCTGCTTTGAAGGGACCTTGCTCAGTCTGCGGCACCACAGTTTATACCATCCTTGGCGCCGACAAAAAGTAATTCGATAATATGAGCCATCCCGAATTTTTGCTGAAGCGAGCCTATCGGGAGTTTTCGGGATGGCTCATGCTCGCGTTTTCTTGATCATCTCGACTTCCCGGTCTGTACTCTGATATAATGAGAATGCTGAACAAGAACACGCTATCAACGTCATGGGAGGAACAGGAGGAGTATATGCCTCTTTGGGATTCTGTACATCGCAGCCTGGAAAAAGCCTCTCAAGAGGCCGCACGCATCGCAAAAACACAGCGCCTGCGTTCCACCATCGACGGGCTGACCCGCCAGGTAAACACACAACAGAGCAGTATCGTCAACAAAGCCATGGATATGTTTGTCGCCGGACAACTCACCCAGGGTGAACTCTACCAGCTCTGCCAGGAAATGATGAACCTTCAACAGCAGTTGAACCAGGCGCGCGCTGAGATGCAACTGCTACAGGCCCAGGCTAGCCAGTCACAAACGCCAGCTGGGCCAGGAGGACCGGCGCCCAATGCAACAGGCGGCGAAAGTATCCAGCCCGCCGTATACGCACCGCCGCCCGAATATCCATCATACCTTGATAGCACCAGCGCAGCCTCCGTGCCGCCACCACCACCGGGCGTTGAAGCCTTGACCGTCAGCGTCATGGAAACAGTCGAAATGAACGAGGGCATCCCTGGTTCTTCCTCATCAGCAAAACAGTTCTGCTCGGTCTGCCAGGCCGAACTGTTTCCAAATCACGCCTTCTGTCAAAGCTGTGGAGCGCCCGTGCGCATCAACAACTCACAACACGCGCCAACTATGCGCGTGGGAACCGTAGAATACAGCTACGCTGCAGATGAAGCGACAATGCGCGCGCCAGTCGATCCCTCTCCACCATCATCACCGCATCAGCATACGTCTGAAGATGCTGCCCGGAACGAAGAGGTGTGATCTGCGACAGCACATTATTACAGCACTCTGTTACCTCTTGCGCTACCCCTTCGCCCTGTTGAACCTGATTGGACGCCCTTTTCGTGGTCGTACCTGGCGAAACCCGCGCTCAATCGTCGTCATCAAACCTTGCTGCCTGGGCGACCT
>VBHS01000054.1 GCA_005881295.1 Chloroflexota bacterium | reverse complement strand
TACATGGTGTTCCGCCTGACCTGATTGTCTACTTTGGAGACCTCTCCTGGCGTTCTGTTGGAACGGTTGGTCACGGCTCTATTTACACGTTTGAGAACGATACAGGGCCTGATGATTGCAATCACGCGCAGTTTGGCATGGTGATCAAGCATGATCCCGATGCGCACCAAGGTTCAGGTGGGCGCGAGTTGACAGGGCTACAACTGATGGATTTGGCCCCGTCAATTCTGGAACAATTTGGCGTTCCTGTTCCCGCTGATATGCAGGGGAAGGTGTTTTGACGAAGCATACTGAGGAGAAAGAATTAGTGGCAAATACGGGATTTACTATCTGGTTTACCGGCCTTTCTGGGGCCGGGAAAAGTACCCTTGCTGAGGTTATCGAGCGGCGCCTGAAAGACCAAGGGCGCAACGTCGAGATATTGGATGGAGATATAGTACGTACGCATTTGAGCAAGGGCCTGGGTTTTAGCCGCGAGGACCGCGATACCAATATTAAACGCATCGCTTTTGTTTGTAGCCTGCTGACGCGCAATGGCGTCGTGTGTATCTCGGCCGCCATTGCTCCATATAGAGAGGCACGCGAGTGGGCACGCCGCGAAATTGGGGATTTTGTCGAAGTCTATCTCAAATGTCCTATTGAAGTCTGCCGCCAGCGAGACGTAAAGGGCCTCTACAAGCTTGTCGATGAAGGAAAGATCAAGAATTTCACCGGTGTGGACGATCCATACGAAGAGCCTGAGAATCCAGAGCTGGTCATCGAGACGGATAAAGAGAGCGTTGGGGAGAGCGTTTCACGTATCTTCGCAAAGCTCGTCGAGCTAGGATACCTCGAAGGCGAGGGAAACTCCGAGGATGAGGCGAAGGTTGTGACTGAACGCCTGGCAGCCCTGGGCTATCTTTAGAAAATAGGTGTGGTTAAGCATGACAAATCAATTGATTGCTCCTCACGGCGGGGAGCTCGTGTCAAATATGGCAAGTGAGGTAGAGCTGGTAGACCTGCAGGAGCGTGCCAGGGGACTGCCTGAGATCACAGTGGGGTCGCGCCAACTGGCCGAACTGGAGATGCTGGCGATTGGCGCCTATAGTCCGCTGAGTGGTTTCATGAAGCGCGCCGATTACCTGGGTGTCGTCAACAACATGCACCTGGAGAACGGCTTACCGTGGTCAGTGCCGATAACCCTCTCAATAACCTCGGAGCAGGCCACAAGTTTGAAAGAGGGCTCGCAGGTCGCGCTCGTGAACGAACAGGGGACGCTGCAGGCGGTGATGCTGCTTGAAGAGAAATATGGGTATGATAAACAGCACGAGGCACGCAAGGTTTATCGGACGATAGAAGAGGCGCATCCAGGCGTAAAAGTTGTCTATCAGCAGGGCGATGTGCTGTTGGGAGGAGCTGTACGCGTCGTCGCTTTGCCGAATCAGGCCTTCGCAGAGTATCGCTTTACGCCGGTACAGTCTCGCCGGCAGTTTACTGAGAGGGGCTGGAAGCGTGTGGTGGGTTTCCAGACGCGCAACCCTGTCCACCGGGCACATGAATATATCCAGAAGTGCGCGTTAGAGACGGTGGATGGCCTCTACCTGCATCCCCTGGTAGGTGATACAAAGGGCGATGATATTCCCGCCGATGTACGCATGCGCTGTTACGAAGTGTTGTTGGAGCATTACTATCCAGAAGACCGGGTCGTACTCGGGGTACTGCCTGCCTCTATGCGCTACGCTGGTCCGCGCGAGGCCGTTTTCCACGCGTTGATGCGCAAGAATTATGGTTGCTCGCATTTCATCGTCGGTCGCGACCATGCCGGCGTCGGCAACTATTATGGAACGTATGATGCGCACTACATCTTTGCCGAGTTCGATCCGGCAAAGTTGGGCATCATCCCGATGTTCTTTGATCACACCTTCTTCTGTCGGGTCTGCGACTCAATGGCTTCCTCGAAGACATGCCCGCACGGCACTGATCAACATGTGACATTGAGCGGTACGAAAGTGCGCCAGATGTTGCAGGCGGGAGAGATTCCCCCGCGCGAATTTTCCCGCCCCGAGGTGGCAAAAGTACTGATTGAAGCGATGCGCCAACCTGTAGCGTAATATTAATCAGAGTCTGAGGAGACGAGCTGAGATCTCTTAAGCGTCAAAACTAGCACCTATACTCGCCTCCTCTATTTTGCATGTATGGTCAAGCAACGAAGAGAGAGAAAAAGATGTTGATTGCTAGAGCACCGATGCGTATCAGCTTTGGAGGCGGGGGGACCGACCTGGAGGCATATTATGCTAAATACGGTGGGCTGGTAATCAGTTCGGCGATCAATAAGTATTTTTATGCTGTCATCACCACTGATGAGTCTGATGACTTGCAGGTTATCTCGGCGGATTATCGCTCGTTATTCCGCCATTCGCCCTACAACGATCTCTTCTGGGATGGGGACCTTGCTCTCCCGAAAGCTATATTGCATCATTTTGGCATTCGTCGCGGTATCAATCTCTTTGTTGCCAGTGAGGTGCCACCTGGAACGGGTCTGGGATCATCCAGTGCCGCAGCTGTTACTATGGTGCGCGCTATTTCGACGCTGGTCGAGCAACCGTTGACCAAGCAGCAAGTAGCTGAGCTGGCTTCGTACATTGAAATCGGTAAAATGGGTATGCCGATAGGCAAGCAGGATCAGTATGCATCTGCTTTTGGCGGGTTGAACAAGATTACTTTTAGCAGCGAGGGTGTGACCGTCGAGCCATTACACATTGACCCGGATGTACGAAAAACGTTAGAACGGCGTTTGATGCTCTTCTTTACGGGCAGTTCCCGTGAATCGACCTCTATCCTGAAGCACCAACGTAAATCGACGCAGGATCGTGATGAAGTAGTGCTGCAGGCTCTCCATAATATCAAGCGGGTGGCGGTAGATGTACAATCCTGCCTGGAGCGTGGTGACCTGGACGAGTTCGCGCGGCTACTGGATTATGCATGGCAAGAGAAACGCCGCCTTGCGCCTGGTCTTTCAACAGGTTTTATTGATGAATTATATACGCTCGCGCTTGAGAAGGGGGCATCGGCCGGGAAGATTACGGGTGCTGGCGGTGGGGGCTTCCTGATGCTCTATTGCCATGAGGAGGCGCAGGACATCGTGACCACGGCATTGGAGGAGCGCGGCTTAAAACGTATGAATTTCCATTTTGATCAGCAGGGGGCGACGGTCTTATTAAATGTCGCCAACTTTAACAATCTGTGGGTAGCGCCATATGCTGAGCCTGAACCGCAGTTACAGGCACAATAGCATCTCTGTATGTTGTAGAGAAGAAGGATACTAGAAATTGGAGTCAATTAACAGCTACTTTTCTGAGCTTGAGCAGATGGTGCGAGCCATCTCCCGACCAGATCTTGAACGTGTACTGAGTTTGCTTGAAAACGTCTATCATAATGGGCACCGCGTCTTCATTATGGGCAATGGAGGGAGCGCTGCTACTGCCTCACATTTTGCGCTTGACCTGGCGAAAAACACCATCATGGCGGGTGCGCCGCGCCTCAAAGCAATTTCGCTGACGGATAACGTGCCTCTTATCACGGCATGGAGCAATGACACTGCTTATGAACATATCTTTGCGGAGCAACTGGCAAATATGATTGAGCCAGGTGATGTGGTTATTGGCATCAGTACCAGCGGCAATTCGTCCAACGTGATCAATGCGCTGCTGCTGGCCAGGCAGTACAGAGCCACGACCATTGCTTTATTGGGGGCAAGAGGTGGCAAGATCAAGAAGATGGTGGATGCTTATGTCCTGGCGCCGGGCCAAAATATCGAGCAGGAAGAGGATGCCCATTTAATTTTGACGCATGTGATTACCCGCCATATGCGTGAGGTAGTGCGCTCGTATGCCGAAGTGCCGACACCGGCTGATGGGATCAGGACGACCGCGAGGGTCGCCCCATGAGAATCAACTACTCGATCATCTTAAAGTGTTCAACTGTTGCCCGGATGCCTTGCTCTATGTCCACTGTCGGCTTCCAGCCCAGGATGCGCGCAGCCTTGTTGCAATCGAAGTAGGTCAGGTAAATATCACCAGGACGCCTGGGAGCTCGTACAATCTCGGGTTGATACCCAATCTGTGCTGCGAGCAGATTGTAAATTTCGTTGACGGAGGTACCTTTTCCGGTGGCGATACAGAAAATGTCGTTGTCACCATAACCAGGTTCCATAGCCATGAGGTTTGCGCGAGCTACATCCTCAACGTAGACATAGTCCTTCTGCTGCTCTCCGTCCCAATCGATACGGATCGTTTCATGGTTCAGGAATCGTTTCGCGAAGATGGCTATGACACCCGCTTCTCCGTTGGGGTCCTGGCGCGGCCCATAGA